>NZ_JBQHUB010000005.1:0-136429 GCF_052065415.1 Pseudoflavonifractor sp. HCP28S3_F10
ACCGCCGCCCAGACAGCGGTTGACGCTGAAAAGTGGATAGGTCTGATGAAACAGTATGTCAATCCCACAGAATTGACGGCTGAACTTCTGAATACGCTGATTGAAAAAATCGTTGTCCATGAAGCGGTCAAAGGTGAGGACGGAAGCCGGGAACAGGAGGTAGAAATCTTCTACCGCTTTATCGGCAAAATTGATTGAATGATACCAATATCTTTAACTATGTGATACCGGGACCTCCCGCCCCGATATGGACAATCTCATCTCCCTCGCCGATCTGTTCGGCGTCTCCCTGGACTACCTTCTTCAGGGGCAGGAGCCTGCCCCCGCTCCGGAGGAGGCCGTCCGCACCACAGTGGTCAACCATTATTATGATTGCTGCGGCGGCTGGCACTATGAGTACCGCAGCTCCCGAACGCTCCATGGCCTTCCGCTGGTCCATGTGAACCTGGGCCGGCGCAATTGCTGGGCCAGGGGTGTCTTTGCCGTAGGCAACATCGCCACGGGGCTGGTGGCGGTGGGCGGCATCTCCGTGGGGCTTCTCTCCATCGGCGCACTCGCTTTGGGACTGGCGGCACTGGGCGCGCTGTCCATCGGTCTCCTGGCCGCCGGAGGGGTGGCCATCGGCCTGCTGGCCCTGGGCGGGGTGGCGGTGGGAGGACTGGCTCTGGGCGGCGTCGCCAACGGCGTCTGGGCGGCGGGTGCAGTGGCCAGCGGCACTCAGATCGCCATCGGAAAGGTGGCCGCCGCGCCCCTGGCCATCGGGGAGGAGGTACGGGGCGCAGTTACCTTCTCCGCCGGCAATCTTTCCCTTTCCGCCGTCGAAGCCGCCATCCGTCAGGTCCTCCCCCGGGAGCTGGGCTTTCTGGCCCCGTGGCTGACCTCGCTGGCCGCCCACGTCCGCCTGCCCTGAATATGGAACGCCCGCCGCTTCGGAAGAAGCGGCGGGCGTTTTCTGTGAGTTCGTTTTTATGATTCGGGTCAGGACTCGGTCCGGTAGGCCGCCCGGCCGCTCTCGTAGAGATTGCCGCCGGTGCTGTCGATGGCCACGGTCAGGGGGAAATCCTCCACTGTCATCCGCTTTACCGACTCGCAGCCCAGATCCTCGAAGGCGATGACCTCCACGGTCTTGATGCACCTGGCGATCAAGGCCCCGGCGCCCCCCACCGCGGCAAAGTAACACGCGCCGTTGCGGACGATGGCCTCCACCACCGCGCTTCCCCGTTCGCCCTTTCCGATCATGGCGCCCAGGCCCAAGTCCAGCAGCCGTGGGGCGAATGCGTCCATCCGGCTGGCCGTGGTGGGGCCGCAGGCCCCCACCACCATGCCCTGCTGGCCGGGGGTGGGACCGGCGTAGTAGATCACCGCGTCCTTCAGGGGGAGCGGCAGCTCCTTTCCCTGGTCCAGCAGCTCAAAAAAGCGCTTGTGGGCCGCGTCCCGGGCGGTGTAGATGGTGCCGCTGAGGATGACCCGGTCCCCGGCCCGCAGCCGGGGGGTCATGGCCCGCAGTTCCCCGGTGTTCAGACGGTACTCCATCCCTTACGCCTCCTCCAGCGGAAGGGGCTCGGGCATCCTGGGGCCCATGGCCTCCTCACAGGTCTGGATCATCTGCTTGAGCTCGGCGTCATGCTCGCCGAATTCGGCGGACAGTCCTTCCATGCTCTTGCGCACCCGGTCCAGCTCCCCGCAGGTGTGGGTGATGGTGGCGCTTACGTCGCTGCGCATCCGGTCATAGCTGGCCTGGACCTTATAGATCCACTGCTCCAGCTCCTGCCGGGCCTTCTCCACCTCTTCCTGGGCGGCGGCCTCGATGCTCTGGGCCCGGCAGTGGGCCTCCAGCTCGATGCCGGCGGTGCGGTCCTTGATGCTCTCGTAGGCCCTGGCCGACTGCTCCGCCTTCTCCAGCCGGGCCTTCATCTGGCCCATCTGCTCCCGCAGGGCGGCGGCATCCTGCTCCTGCCGGGCGCTCTCGCTCCGGCACTCCACAAGCTCCTCCGCTCTCTCGCTCAGCTCGCCCCGGAGCCCCTGTACCTGGGCCGAGAGCTCCACACTGCGGCGCTCGGCGCTCTCCGTCCGGTCACGGTACTTGTCCCGCTCCTCCCGGCACTGGTCCAGCTCCCGCTGGAGCTGCTCCAGCTTGGCCCCGTGCTCCCGGTTGGCCCTTTCGATATAATCCAGTACGTCCTGCTTGACGAAACCGCCCAGCGCGGCGGTCCGGAATTGGATTTCCGCTGTCTCCACTTGCGTACACGCTCCTTTTCCCTGTTGTCCCGGGGTCTGTTAATTCGAGTTATTTTATCACAGTTTCCCCGGCATTACAATCACAAGTCTGTCGGAAGGGGCCGAAAGCCGGCAGACCCGGCGCAAAATTTTTATCCGGACAGGTTTCAGGGCCCCTATTCCATTTGACGCTGGTAAAAATAGTTGATATAATAACCTGATTGTACTTCAGATAAATGGAGAGAGCCTATTATGTGGATTTCAGACACCTGGAAGGACTATGAACTCATCGACTGCGGCCGCGGGGAGAAGCTGGAGCGGTGGGGAGAGCACACCCTGGTCCGGCCCGACCCGCAGGCCATTTGGAACACCCCCCGCCGCCATCCCGGCTGGAAGAAGCACGACGCCCGCTACGCCCGCTCCTCCACCGGCGGCGGCGCCTGGGAGACCAAACATCTCCCTGACCGCTGGACCGTGGGCTACCGGGACCTCACCTTCAACATCAAGCCCATGAACTTCAAGCACACCGGCCTCTTCCCCGAGCAGGCCGCCAACTGGGACTTTGCCCGGGAGCAGATCAAAAAGGCCGGCCGGCCCATCAGCGTGCTCAACCTCTTCGCCTACACCGGCGGCGCCACCGTGGCCTGCGCCGCCGCCGGGGCCAGCGTCTGCCATGTGGATGCGGCCAAGGGCATGGTGAGCTGGGCCCGGGAGAATGCCAGGTCCTCCGGCCTGGAGGACGCCCCCATCCGCTGGATCATCGACGACTGCGGCAAGTTCGTGGAGCGGGAGATCCGCCGGGGCCGCCGGTACGACGCCATCATCATGGACCCGCCCTCCTACGGCCGGGGACCCTCCGGCGAGATCTGGAAGCTGGAGGAGAACCTCTATCCCTTCGTGGAGCTGGTGTCCGGCGTGCTGTCCGACCAGCCTCTTTTCGTCATTATCAACTCCTACACCACCGGTCTGGCCCCCTCGGTGCTGACCTATATTCTGGAGACCATCGTCTCCCGGAAGTACGGCGGCCATACCGAGAGCCAGGAGCTGGGCCTGCCCGTCACCGAGACCGGTCTGGCCCTCCCCTGCGGCGCCACCGGCCGCTGGATGGCGTACTGAGAGGCGCTGCCGGCAAAGAAAGGGGCCTGTATGAAACGGTTCTGGTGCGCTTTCGCCCTGTGCCTGTTCTCAGTCAACTCCCTGGCCGCCATCGCCCTTCTTCTCACCGGACTGAGTCTTTTTCTCATCCATGAGGCCCATATGAACGAGGCGCCCTGGATGGACCGGATCCGGGACGGCTCAATCTGCCCGCCTGTGTGGTGCTGGACAACTATTCCTACGCCCACTACCTGGAGCCAAAGGCGGGCGGCCTGCTCCGCCGGGATCTCATCACTTTTTGCTCCGGTTTTATTCCTGCTCTTTTATTTACCATAAGCTGGCTGGCGGGACGCCTGAGCCGCTCTGCCGCCGGAAAATGAGGCGAATATCATGCGTGAACCGATCATCAAAACCGAGGACCTCCGCTTCTCTTACGCCGCCGCGCCCGGGGAGGACGCCTCCGGCGTGCTCTGCGGCGTGGATCTGGCCATTGAGGAGGGCTCCTTCGTAGCCATTCTGGGCCACAACGGCTCGGGCAAATCCACTCTGGCCAAGCATATGAACGCCATTCTCCTGCCCTCCGGCGGAACGGTGTATGTGGACGGCATGGACACCGCCGATGACAGCCGCCTGCTGGACATCCGCCGTACCGTTGGCATGGTGTTCCAGAACCCGGACAACCAGATCGTGGCCAACGTGGTGGAGGAGGATGTGGCCTTCGCTCCCGAGAACCTGGGCGTGCCCCCGGAGGAGATCCGCCGCCGGGTGGACGACGCGCTGAAGGCCGTGGGCATGTACGAATTCCGGGAGCACGCCCCCCATCTGCTCTCCGGCGGACAGAAGCAGCGGGTGGCCATCGCCGGCGTCATCGCCATGGCGCCTCGCTGCATCGTGCTGGACGAGCCCACCGCCATGCTGGACCCGGTGGGCCGCCGGGAGGTACTGGACACCATTAAGAAGCTCAACCGGGAAAAGGGCGTCACTGTGGTCCTCATCACCCACCACATGGACGAGGCCGCCCAGGCCGACCGGCTGGTGGTCATGTCCGGCGGCAAAGTGGTGGCCGACGGCGCGCCCAGGGAGGTCTTTCAGCACGTGGAGGAGCTGCGCTCTGTGGGCCTCACCGTACCCGAGACCACTGAGCTGCTCTGGGAGCTTCGGCAGGACGGGCTGGACCTGCCGCTGGACGCCCTCAGCGATGAGGAGTGTGCCCAGGCCCTCTTCCGGCTTTTGAAGCATTAAGAACCTGTACTCGTAGATTGAGAATACAGATCCTAAACCCCCTTCTATGGGCTTGCGGGCGTCATCCCATCCGGGAGATGCACCACTTTCGCAAAGGACTGAAGTCATTTGGAACCCATCATTCAAACTGAACACCTCTCCCATGTCTATTCAGCGGGCACGCCCTTTGAGCGGGGCGCCCTGACGGACGTGAACTTTATCGCCTACAAGGGCGAGTACCTGGGCGTCATCGGCCACACCGGCTCGGGCAAATCCACCCTGATCCAGCACCTCAACGGCCTTCTCAAGCCCACCTCGGGCCGGGTGCTGCTGGAAGGCAAGGATATTTGGGAGAGCAAGGAGCGCACCCATCAGACCCGTTTCCAGGTGGGGCTGGTATTCCAGTACCCCGAGTACCAGCTCTTCGAGGAGACCATCTATAAGGATATCGCCTTCGGCCCCAAAAATATGGGGCTGGACGAGGCGGAGATCGACCGCCGGGTGCGGGAGGCCGCCGCCTTCGTGGGCCTGGAGGAGGATATGCTGCAGCAGTCCCCCTTTGAGCTCTCCGGCGGACAGAAGCGCCGCGTGGCCATCGCGGGCGTCATCGCCATGGAGCCCAAGGTCCTCATTCTGGACGAGCCCACCGCCGGCCTGGACCCGGCGGGCACTGAGCAGATTTTGCAGAACATCCATGACTACCACGCGGCGCAGAACGCCACCATCATTCTGGTCTCCCACTCCATGGAGGAGGTGGCCCGGACGGTGGACCGCCTGGTGGTGGTCAACGACGGCCGCATCCCCTTCCAGGGAACCCCCCGGGAGGTCTTTCAGCACGGGGCCGAACTGGAGGCCATGGGTCTGGGCGTGCCCCGGATGACCCGGGTGTTCCACCGCCTGCGGGCCATGGGCGTGGACATCGATCCCTCGGTCTACACCATCGAGCAGGCCAGGCAGGCCGTCCTCAGCTGCCTGGCGCGGAAGGAGGGGCGGTAACATGGCGCTCAAAGACATCACCCTGGGGCAGTATTTCCCCGGGAACACCGTCCTCCACCGGATGGATCCCCGCACCAAGATCCTGCTCACCGTGTTCTACATCGCCGCTCTCTTCCTCTGCAAGCACCTCCCCTCCTATCTGGTCCTCATGGCCGTGCTGGCGGCGGCGGTGGCCGTCTCCAAGGTAGGGATCAAGGCCGTGGTCCGGGGCATGAAGCCCATCGTGGTCATCATCGTCATCACGGGCGTGCTCAACCTGTTCTACACCCCCGGCCGGGAGATCTGGCGTTGGGGCTTCCTCAAGATCACGGTGGAGGGCGTCTGGACCGCCATCTACATGATATTGCGCATCGCCATGCTCATCACCTGCACCTTCCTGCTGACCTACACCACCTCTCCCATCCTCCTCACCGACGGACTGGAGAAGCTGATGGCTCCCCTGAAAAAGCTGAAGGTGCCCGTCCATGAGCTGGCCATGATGATGTCCATCGCCCTGCGTTTCATCCCCACCCTGATCGAGGAGACCGACAAGATCATGTCGGCCCAGAAGGCCCGGGGCGCCGACTTCGACTCGGGCAACCTGATCCAGAAGGCCCAGGCCCTGATCCCCCTGCTGGTGCCCCTGTTCATCTCCGCCTTCCGCCGTGCCGACGAGCTGGCCGTGGCCATGGAGTGCCGCTGCTATCACGGCGGCGAGGGTAGGACCCGCATGCGGGTGCTCCGCTTCCGGTCCTTCGACTTCATCGGCCTGGCCATCGGGGCCGCTCTGGTGGTCCTGGTGTTGGTCCTGCGGCGGTTTGGGCTGTAAGTCTCCGACCTTCAACCATTTTTAAGGTGATTTTAAGTATTTATGAGAAACATTGCGCTACAATTGATGTATGTGGGCACGGCTTACCACGGCTGGCAGGTCCAAAAGACGGTGGTCACGGTGGCCGAGACCCTGGAAAAGGCCCTGGCCACCGTGGTGTGCCACCCGGTGAAGTGCACCGGCGCCGGCCGTACCGACGCAGGCGTCCACGCCGAGACCTATATCGCCAACTTCCGCACCACCTCCGCCATCCCCTGTGACCGTATCCCCCTGGCGGTGAACACCCGCCTGCCCGAGGATATCGTGGTGGTACGGGCGGTGGAGGTGCCGGAGGAATTCAACGCCATCGGCTCCTGCCTGCGGAAAGAGTACACCTACCGCATCTATAACTCCCGCATCCGCAACGCCTTTTTCGTGGACCGGGCCTGGTTCTATCCCAAGCCGCTGGACGCGGAGGTCATGCAGCGGGCGGCCAGCCAGTTCGTGGGCACCCACGACTTTGCCGCCGTCCAGTCGGTGGGCACCGAGGTCCAGTCCACTGTCCGCACCGTCCACTACTTTGATATCACACGTACCGGCGACCTCATCACCTGCAAGGTGTGCGCCAACGGCTTCCTCTACAACATGGTGCGGGCCATGGTGGGCACCTGTGTCTATGCCTCGGAGGGAAAGCTCTCCCCCGAGGATATCCCCCGCCTGCTGGAGGCGCGCAACCGCACCGCCGCCGGCCCCACCGTGCCCCCCGGCGGGCTGTACATGACCCGTCTTTGGTATGACGAGGCCACCCTCGGTATGGTGGTCCCCACCATCTGACCCCTAAGAAACAGGAGCTTATGTCTATGGAACTTATGGAGCCAAAGGCGACCCCGCCCAAGAAAAAACCGAATCTGCTCTTCCGCCTGCTGGCTTTTCTCACCACCCTGGCCCTGATGCTGGGGGCTGTGCTGCTGGTGGCCAACCGGGATAAGCTGAACCTGGACGGCGTGCGCCGCTGGTTCAGCTACCGCAGTCTGGAGCGCACCGACAGCGGCCAGGCCGAGTCCTTCTCCTACGACGGCGGCAGTACCAACAGCTTCGCCACCCTGGATGGCGGATTGCTGGTCTGCTCTCCCTCCAACATCCGGCTCTACTCCGGCGGCGGCACACTGTACATCGACGAGACCGTCTCCATGGAGCAGCCGGTGGTGGACAGCAACGAGTCCTCCGCCCTAGTCTACGACGCAGGCGGGCGGGACCTGTACGTCTTTTCCGGAAAAGAACAGGTCTTCCGCCAGACCCTGGACGAGGGGGAGACCCTTCTCTCCGCCCGGCTCAACGATGCGGGCTGGATGGCGGTCACCGCCCAGGAGAGCGGCTTCAAGGGCACGGTGACGGTCTATGACGCCTCCTTCCAGCCAGTACTGCGCATCAAGCTCTCCAGCCGCTTCATCACCGACGCGGTGGTCTCCCCCGACTGCAAATCAGTGGCCCTCCTCACAGTGGGGGCGGAGGGCAGCCAGTTTGAGAGCCGGCTGGAATTCTACCGGCTCTCCCGCTCCGCGGAGGACGTGGAGCCCGACGTGCAGACCTCTCTGGGCAACAACGTCAGTCTGGACCTGCGCTGGACGGCAGACGGCGTGTGGGTGCTGGGGGAAAGCGCGGTTTCCCTGGTCTCCCCCGACGGCTCGGTCTCCGGCACGTATTCGTACACCGGCCGCTACCTCAAGGGCTTCTCCCTGGGGGGCGACGGGCGGGCCGTGCTGCTGCTGGGCAAATACCGTGCGGGCAGCTCCGCCGACCTGGTGGTGGTGGACGGCGCCGGTACGGTCACCGCCTCCCGCTCCCTCAGCGAGCAGGTCTTTTCCCTCTCGGCCGCGGGCAGGTACATCGCCCTGCTCTCCGCCGGACGACTGGATATCTACACCCAGGACCTGGAGGTCTACCGCACCCTGGAGACGACCCAGGGCGCCCGCCGGGTCATTCAGCGCGCCGACGGCAGCACCATGCTGATGAACGCGGATACCGCCCATCTCTACGTCCCCAACTGACCGTTCCATCCACCCTTGTCTCTTCGCGGAGGTTTCCATGTCTTATCTCATTCTTGATCTTCTGGTCCTGCTGGTCATCGCCCTCTTCGTATGGAGAGGGGCTGCCAAAGGCTTTATCCTCTCTTTCTGCGGCCTCCTTGCCATCCTGGTAGCCTTTATCGGGGCCGGCTTTGCCGCCAACACCCTCTCCCCCGCCGTGGCCCGCGCCATCGAGCCCCGGCTGGCCAGCGCCATAGAGGCGCAGCTGGAGGAACAGCTCCACCAGGCAGGCCAGACCGCCGATGGAGCTGCCGCGGAGGTGGAGCTCCCCATGGGGGACGTGCTGAACGCCCTGCGGGAGATGGGCTTTTATGAGGAGCTGGTGGATACCGTGGACCGGGCCGTGGAAAACGGCATGGCCGCCGTGGCCGCCGACGCCGCCGCCCGGGTGGCCGCCTCCATCGCCCAGGCCATCGCCTACCGGATCATTTTTGCCCTCTCTTTCGTGCTCATCCTGGCCGCGTGGGGTGCGCTCAGCCACGCGCTGGACCTGGTGGCCCGGCTCCCGGGGCTCCACTTTCTCAATAAGACCGCCGGCGCCGCCATCGGCTTTGTCAAGGCCATCCTGGTCCTCTTCCTGGCCGCGTGGCTCATGGAGCTTATGGGCGTCATCATCCCGGAGGAGACCGTCCGGCAGACCCATCTGCTCCAGTTCTTCCTGTACACCAGTCCCATGGAGCTGCTCCGTACCGGCGCATTCCCGGCCTGAGCCGCGGCGCTCTGTTTTTGGAGGTCACTTATGAATATTCCCAATCTGCTCTCCCTGCTCCGCCTGGCCATGGTGCCGGTATTTGCGGCGGTCTTTTTCCTGCCGGACCCCTCCGCCCGCTACTGGGCCGCCGCCGTCTATGCCCTGGCCTTCGCCACCGACATTGCAGACGGCTATATTGCCCGCCGCTTTAACCAGATCACCCGTCTGGGCCGCATCCTGGATCCTCTGGCGGACAAGATGATGACCTTCACCGTCATCATCTGCATCGCTGCGGCGGGCATCATCCCCATCTGGGCGGTGGTGGTCTTTTTCCTGAAGGAGGCCGCCATGGGAGTGGGCGCCCTGTCCCTCTACCACAAAGTGGACGACGTCATCTCGGCCAACTGGCTGGGCAAGGCCTCCACCGGCTTCTTCTTCGTGGTCTGCGCCGCCCTGGTCCTCTTCCCCGCCATCCCCCGGAAGTGGGCCACCGTCCTCATCTCCCTGGCCCTGGCCCTGACCATCGCCGCATTTGTACGTTACCTCTGGCAATATCTGTCCCTGATGGGAAAACGCAGATCGTGAAAAGACATTCATACGCAGTTCATAATTTCGCGTTAGAATCATACGACCGGGAGGACCAGCCTCCCCCGCGGCCCGCCGCCCGACGGCAGCCGCGCCGCAAAGGAGTTGAAATCGCATGCAGCCGACACTCTGTTCCAGATGTCATAAAAATGTCGCCGTTATCTTTATTCAGAAGCTGGAGAACGGCGTTTCCAAGACCGAGGGGCTCTGTCTCAAGTGCGCCAAGGAGATGGGCATCAAGCCTCTGGACGATATGATGCAGAAGATGGGCATCACCGACGAGGATCTGGAGACCCTCTCCAATGAGATGATGACCGCCATGGGCTCCCCCGAGGGGATGGAGGGCCTGATCCCCTCTGACTCTGAGGAAGATGACGAAGAGGACGAGGAGGGCAAGACCGCAACCTTCCCCTTCCTCAACAAGCTCTTCGGCTCGGCCCAGAACCAGGAACCTCCCGCCTCCTCCGGCGAGCCCCCCCGCTCCAACCGGGAGGAAAAGGGCAAGGGCGACCGCCCCCCCAAGCGCAAGTTTCTGGAGAACTACTGCATCTCCCTGACCCAGAAGGCCGCCGAGGGCAAGCTGGATAACATCGTGGGCCGGGAAGAGGAGATCCAGCGGACCATCCAGATCCTCAACCGCCGGCAGAAGAACAACCCCTGCCTCATCGGCGAACCCGGCGTGGGCAAGACCGCCATCGCCGAGGGGCTGGCCCAGCGCATCTACAACAAGGACGTGCCCTACAAGCTCCAGGACAAGGAGGTCTATCTGCTGGACCTGACCGCCCTGGTGGCGGGCACCCAGTTCCGGGGCCAGTTCGAGAGCCGCATGAAGGGCCTCATTGAGGAGATCAAAAAGCTGGGCAACATCATCCTGGTCATCGACGAGGTACACAACATCGTGGGCGCCGGCGACGCCGAGGGCAGCATGAACGCCGCCAACATCCTCAAGCCCGCCCTCTCCCGGGGCGAGATCCAGGTCATCGGCGCCACCACCCTCACCGAGTACCGCAAGCACATTGAGAAGGACACCGCCCTGGAGCGGCGGTTCCAGCCCGTCATTGTGGAGGAGCCCTCGGTGGAGGATGCGGTGAAGATCATTCAGGGTATTGCTCCCTACTATGAGAAGTACCACTTCGTCTCCATCTCGCCCCAGATGTGCCGTCTGGCCGTGACCATGAGCGAGCGGTACATCACCGACCGCTTCCTCCCCGACAAGGCCATCGACCTCATCGACGAGGCCTGCTCCGACGTGAACCTCCACAATGCCAATCTGGCCCGGGAGGCCCAGGTCCGCAAGGAGCTGGAGACCCTCTCCGCTGACCGGGAGCGCATGGTAAGCGAGGCCAACGCAAAAGAGTACAAGCGTCAGAATGACCTGAAGGCCAACGAGCAGAAGCAGGCCGAGCTGCGCCGCCAGCTGGGCAGGCTGGCGGAGGAGCGCAGCGCGCTGGCCGCCGCCTCCGGCCAGGAGGCGGGCATCCGGGACAATGAGCGGGAGCAGGCCCGCCTGCAGCGGGAGCTGGCCACTCTCAACAAGGAGCATATCTCCCTGGCCACCGAGAGCGACGGCAACCAGTACGAGCGCCTGGCCGAGATGAAGAGCCGGGAGCTCCAGCTCCAGGAGGAGCTGAACAAGCTGGAGGCCCAGAGCGCCCCTCCCCTGACGGTGGAGCATCTGGCCCGGGTCATCGAGCTGTGGACCAAGATCCCCGCAAGCTCCATTCAGGAGGCCGAGTATGAGCGGCTGGCCAGGCTGGAGGAGCGGCTGAAGGAGCACCTCATCGGCCAGGACGAGGCCGTCCGGGCGGTGTCCGCCGCTGTACGCCGGGGCCGGGTGGGCATCGCGTCCAAGCGCAAGCCCGTGTCCTTCATCTTCGTGGGCTCCACCGGCGTGGGCAAGACCGAGCTGGTCAAGCGGCTGGCCCAGGACCTGTTCCACTCCCCTGAGTCTCTCATCCGGCTGGACATGTCCGAGTTCATGGAGAAGTTCTCGGTCTCCCGCATCATCGGCTCTCCCCCGGGCTATGTGGGCTATGACGAGGCCGGCCAGCT
The DNA here is from genome assembly GCF_052065415.1 of Pseudoflavonifractor sp. HCP28S3_F10. Classification (NCBI taxonomy): domain Bacteria; kingdom Bacillati; phylum Bacillota; class Clostridia; order Eubacteriales; family Oscillospiraceae; genus Pseudoflavonifractor; species Pseudoflavonifractor sp. HCP28S3_F10. Next base: position 11,732 of record NZ_JBQHUB010000005.1, read on the forward strand.
CACCGAGAAGGTCCGCCGCAAGCCCTACTGTGTCATTCTCTTTGACGAGATCGAGAAGGCCCATCCCGACGTGCTCAATATCCTGCTCCAGATCCTGGACGACGGCCACATCACCGACGCCCAGGGCCGCACCGTGAACTTTGAGAACACGGTCATCGTCATGACCTCCAACGCGGGCAGCGACACTCGGGGCTCCGGCAGCGTGGGCTTTGGCCGCACCGCCAACGAGCAGGGCCGGGAGCGGGCCATGAAGGCGCTGGAGTCCTTCCTCCGCCCCGAGTTCATCAACCGGGTGGACGAGATCGTCTATTTCAACAAGCTCACTGAGGAGAACTTCAAGGCCATCGCCGGTATCATGCTGGGCGAGCTGCGCGCCTCTCTTCAGGAGAAGGGCATCTCCTTCACCTGGGATGACGCACTGCTGGACTATCTGGTAAAAAAGTCCTACTCGGTGACCTACGGCGCCCGCAACCTGCGCCGCCAGATCCAGAAGGATCTGGAGGACGCCATCGCCACCAAGCTCATTGAGAGCTATCTCACCCCGCTCAGCGCCATTGCCGTCACCGCTGACGGCGATCAGGTTATCCTCAACGCACAGTAAGCACAGCGGGACGCCGCCGCCCGGAGAGGCGGCGGCGTCCTTTTTAACAAGGAGGCCCCTATGGAACTGATCTACACGGACGACAGCATCCTGGTCTGCATCAAGCCCGCCGGCGTCCTCTCCACTGACGAGCCGGGGGGCGTGCCCGAGCTGGCCCGCCAGGCCCTGGGGGACCCCTCCGCCTGCGTCAAGACCGTCCACCGGCTGGACCGGGTGGTCAGCGGCCTGATGGTGCTGGCCCGCTCCTCCTCCGCCGCCTCCCGGCTCTCAGAACAGGTCCGGGACCAGGTATTTCAGAAGGAGTACCTGGCGGTGGTCCACGGCGTCCCACCGGAGCCGGAGGGCGCCTTCACCGACCTGCTCCTGCGCTCCAGGCCCGAGCGCAAGACCTATGTGGTCCATCACATGGAGAAGGGCGTGCAGGAGGCCGTCCTCCGCTACCGGGTGCTGGGCAGCGCCGGCGGTCTGAGCCGGGTGAAGATCCGGCTCCTCACGGGCCGGACCCATCAGATCCGGGCCCAGTTCTCCTCCCGGGGCCTTCCCCTGGTGGGGGACCGGAAGTACAGCCTGCTGGAGGATGACTGCCCCATCGCCCTCTGGTCCCACAGCCTCTCCTTCCGCCACCCCGTCACCGGGGAGCCCCTTCGCTTTGTACAGGAGCCGCCTGCCATCTACCCCTGGACCCAGGTGCCCTGAACGCAAAAAGAGCCGGTCATCCTCGGATGACCGGCTCTCGCTTTATAGGATGTCTTATTGTTCTTCCGTTGTTCCGCCCTTGGGGAGCCTGCGCCTGAGCTGCCGCAGGCAGGACTTGTGCTCATCCGTAACGCGGTAACTCTCAAGCGCTTTCTGGATCGCCTTGTTGTGGGTCCAGGGCTCCAGCCGCCCCTCCCGGATGTAGGGCAGGGCCGCGTCGTACTGCTTGGCCAGGGCCGTGGCGAAAAACCAGGCGATCATCATGTCCACGTAGTACTCCCCGCCCCGCACATGGGCCACCCAATCCAGGTACTCGGGGCGGAATGCCTCGTCCAGATAGAAGGTCATCAGCATCTCGATGCCGAAGCGGACGGTGTAAGGCGCGTCAGAGGCCATCCAGCGCCTGATCTCCCCCAGCAGCTCGGCAAGATGCTTTTTGAACACCCTGGGCCGCATCAGGTCGCAGGTGGCCCAGTTGTCCACGTAGGGCAGAAAGGCGTCCAGCGCCGCCACCGCCGCGTCATAGTCCCGGATGGACTCAATGAGGAAGCCGTGGAGATTGTTTTCCTCGTAGTAGCGGTGGGGCAGGATGGACAGGAATTCCGCCGCCTCCGGCGTTTTGGCGAACTCTTTGGCAAACGCCCGCAGCTGAGGCGTGCGCACACCGATGACTTTATCCGGCGGCACCGTGGGCATCAGCTTACGGTGGAACTCCCGGTAGGAAAGGTCCTGCATCTCAAACAGCCTGGCCTGTACCGCCCTTTCCACGCCGCTCATATCAGCACCCCGTTGCAGTGGTCGATCTCATGCTGGATGATCTGGGCCGTCCAGCCGGTGAAGGTCCTGAGCCGGGTCTGGAACTGCCCGTTCTGGTAGCGCACCTTGACGGAGCGGTAGCGCTTCGCCTTCCGCACCCCGGGCAGCGAGAGGCATCCCTCCTCCGCACCGTAGGGCTGGGAGCATTTTACAATCTCCGGGTTGAAGAGCACCGTGCACTCCTCCCCCTCGTAAAATACAATGATCCGCTTGAGCACGCCGATCATATTGGCCGCCATACCCACGCAGCCCTCCCGATGGGCACGGAGCGTGTCTATCAGGTCCTGGGCCACCGGCAGGTCCTCCACCGTGGCGGGGGCGGACTTTTGGGCCAGAAAGATGGGGTCCTTCATAATGGGCCGGATCATTTCTCTTCACCTCTTTGGTTTCAAAATATGAAAAAGCCCCGGGGCTTTCGCCCCGGGGCCTTCATTCTGGAGGCGCCACCCAGAATCGAACTGGGGATAAAGCTTTTGCAGAGCTCTGCCTTACCGCTTGGCTATGGCGCCGTATGGAGAACAGGATGACCTGTTCTCATTTGGAGCAGGTGACGAGGCTCGAACTCGCTACCTCCACCTTGGCAAGGTGGCGCTCTACCAGATGAGCTACACCTGCATACCGCAGAAAAACTTTGGAGCTCTCCCTGAGATACATCAGGTATCTCAGGGAGAGATGGTGCCTCCGGCCGGAATCGAACCAGCGACACGGGGATTTTCAGTCCCCTGCTCTACCAACTGAGCTACAGAGGCAAATGGCGACGCGGAAGGGACTTGAACCCTCGACCTCCGGCGTGACAGGCCGGCGTTCTAACCAACTGAACTACCGCGCCAGATTGATTAAGGATATGTAATTTGGTGGGAACAACAGGGCTCGAACCTGTGACATCATGCTTGTAAGGCATGCGCTCTACCAGCTGAGCTATGCTCCCCTGTCTCACACCTTGTATCTGCCGCAGCGCCGTCACTCACGCGGCGAAAGTTATTATAGCAAAAACTCCGGTGGATGTCAACTGTAATTTTCCCTTTTTTCACCGTCCCGCCGGGCCGCTCTCTTCCAGCCCGGCGGGACGATGGCTTACATCTCTTTCCGGATGGTCTCCAGTTCCTCCCGGTCGAAGTGGTACACCTTGTCACAGAACTGGCAGGTCAGCGTGGCCTCCCCCTGCTCCTCGATGAGAGAGCCCAGTTCCTCCCTGCCCATGCTGATGAGGGCCCGGGTCACCCGGTCCCGGCTGCAGTAGCAGCGGTACTCCACCGGGGATTCCTCCAGCACCTCCAGCTCAAAGCCGTCCAGCACCTGCCGCAGCAGCTCCAGGGGCATGATCCCCTCCCGCAGGGAATTTGTCACCGCGCCCACCCGGGCCACGCCCTGCTCGATGCGGGTGATCATGTCATCGGTAGCCCCCGGCAGGAGCTGGATGAGATAGCCGCCGGCGCACAGGACGCTCTGGTCGGTATTCACCAGCACCCCCAGGGCGCAGGCGGTGGGGATCTGCTCGCTCTCGGCAAAATAGGCGGTGATATCGTCGGCGATCTCGCCGGAGAGCAGGCCGATGCTGCCCACGTAGGGCTCCTTCAGGCCGATGTCCTTGATGACGGTCATGGTGCCGTCCACGCCCACGGCAGCGCCCACGTCCATCTTGCCCGGCGCCTTCTCCACCAGCTCCACCTGGCCGTTCTGGACGTAGCCCCGCACGTTGCCCGCGCTGTCCGACACTGTGGTGATGGTGCCCAGGGGGCCGCCGCCCCGGATCTGGAGGGTGACGGAGCCGTCCTCCTCCTTGAGCTGGTTGCCCATCATGGAGCAGCCCATGAGGGCACGGCCCAGGGCGGCGGTGGCCACCGGCAGGGTCTTGTGGATCTGCCGGGCCCGCTCCACGATCCCCCGGGCCGAGATGGCGCTGGCCTTGATGGGCGCATCCTTGGCCAGCACTCTTACGATCTGATCTGACATGCTTTACATTTCCTTTCGTGCGACAAAAAAGACCCGCTGCTCCCCCTCCCGGGGGGCGCGCATCCTCCGCTCGCCATATCGCTTTATGCCGGTGAACCCGGCCCGGCGGAGCATTTCCTCCAACTCATCCGGCTCATAGGCGTATTCCTCATGCAGCTCCTCGCCCCGCTCCCACAGGCCGCTCTCCGTCAGCCGGAAGAGGTCCATGGCGTAGGTGCAGATCCGCCGCCGGGCTGAGTACTCCGCCCGCCAGACACAGTAGGTATCCTCGGTCTCGTCCAGAAAGACCTGCCCGTCCAGGCTCCGGAGCTTTTCGGGGGTGTTCACGTCGAAGATGAACATCCCACCCGGCATCAGGAACAGGTGGACCCGCTGGAAGGCCCGCTCCAGCACGGCGGGCCGGGTGACGTAGTTGACGCTGTCCAGACAGCAGACGCAGGCGTCAATGGTGCCGTACAGATCCAGCCTGTCCATGGACTGGTGGAGGAAGATGGGGCGCTCCCCCTCCACGTCCCGGCACTTTTCATTGGCCTCAGCCAGCATGTCCTCCGACAGGTCCACACCGATCATCTCATAGCCCCGCTCCGCCAGCTCCCGGGTCAGGCTGCCGGTGCCGCAGGCCAGGTCCAGCACGGTATGCACCGGGATGGCACAGCGGGCAAAGTGCTTTTCCAGATAATCGGCCCATTTGGCATAGCCCACGTCGGTGGTCAGCTCATCATAGCACCCGGCCAAAAACTCATAGCTGGCCATTGGCCTTCAGCTTCTCCTTCACCCGGGGCAGCACCGTCTGGTAGCCGTCCGCTCCGTACTGCAGGGAGCGGTTCACCCGGCTGATGGTGGCGCTGGACGCGCCTGTCCGCTCCAGGATATCGTTGTAGATCATCCCGTCGCTGAGGAGAAGGGCCACCTCGAACCGCTGCTCCATGGAGCGCAGCTCGGCGATGGTACACAGGTCCGAGAAAAACTTCTTGCACTCGTCCAGGTCCTTGAGGGACAGGATGGTCTCGTATAGCAGGTCCCCCTGCTCTTTCTTCACATTTTTAGGCAAAACGGTTACCCCCCGCTTTTTTTGAGCCGGCCCACATGTCCGTGATAGGTGGAACCAGCTTTTCTATATTTTATCAAATCACTTCAACAAAGTAAACAGGTTTTGTGATTTTTCCATCAGCACACCGTTTTTCTCTCTCCGCCATAGGATGGTATGAACAAATTTCCCCAGGACAAGGAGGCGTCCCTATGGATCACCCATCCCTCTCTCCCGGACTCATCCCCATCCAGCCCAGCCGCTGTGTCCAGCAGCTCAAGCAGGAGGGCAGGCCCGTTCTCCTGCTCTCCCTGTCCCTGCCCCGTCTGGTAAGCGAGGACAGGGGCGCAAAACGGATCAACCGCTATTATCAGCACCTGTGCGACCGATGGCGTGCCCGCTGGTGCGGACCCCTGTACCAGCGGGCCTGCGCGGCAGAGCGGGCAGCGCTGGACGCCTCCCGTCCCTTCCGTCCCTGGCGGGTGCAGGTGGACTACACGCTCACCCTCCAGACCCCCACTCTGCTCAGCCTGTTCTGGGAGGTGCGGGAGGAGCTGGACGCCGCCGGTCTTCCCCGGCGGCACGGGGATACCTGGCAGCTGCCCTGGGGCGCTCCCCTCTCCCTGCGCGCCCTGCTGCCGCCTTCCAGCCGGCGGCGTTCCGCTGTACTGGCCGAGGTGGCCCGGCAGATCCGGGAGCGGACGTCCGCCGGCGAGGAACAGTATCACCAGGACTGGCCCCGGCTCATCCGGACCCGTTTCTCCCCCGAGCAATTCTACATTACGGAGGAGGGTCCTGTCCTCTTCTATCCCGTCTGCTCCATTGCCCCCCGCTTTGAGGGTACGCCCACTTTTTCCCTCTCAGCGCTGGCGGGCAATGAGGGAACTTTTTTGCCCAATGCACCTTGTAATCAGCCGGAAAAAGCGATATAATAACCCCGCCGTTCCGGGACAGCCGGGATACGGTCATGTTCGCACGCGGGAAAAGGCCAATGTGCGAATCCCCGCGGCAGGAGGAACATTATGGTAAAAGCAATCGTTGGCGCAAACTGGGGCGACGAGGGCAAGGGCAAGATCACCGATCTTTTCGCCGAAAAGTCCGATGTGGTCATCCGCTTTCAGGGCGGCGCGAATGCCGGCCACACCATCATCTGTGACTACGGCAAGTTCGCTCTGCATCAGCTTCCCTCCGGCGTGTTCTACCCCCACACCACCAACATCATCGGAAATGGTGTGGCGCTCAATGTTCCCGCTTTTCTGAAGGAGCTCAAGACTCTGGAGGATGGCGGCGTACCTGCCCCCCATATCATTGTGGATCAGCGCACCCAGCTCCTCATGTCCTATCACATCCTGCTGGACACCTATGAGGAGGAGCGTCTGGCCGGAAAGGCCTTCGGCTCCACCAAGTCGGGCATTGCCCCCTTCTACTCCGACAAGTATGCCAAGATCGGCATCCAGGTAGCCGACCTCTACGACGAGGCGCGGCTGATGGAGCGGTTGGAGCACGTCTGCGAGCTGAAGAATGTACTGATGGAGCATCTCTACCATAAGCCCCTGCTGGATCCCAAGGCTCTCTTCGAGGAGCTGATGGGCTACCGGGACGCCCTGTCCCCCTATGTGGGAGACGCCGTCACCTTCGTGCACAAGGCTCTGGCCGAGGGCAAGGAGATCCTGCTGGAGGGCCAGCTGGGCTCCATGAAGGATCCCAACCTGGGCATCTGCCCCATGACCACCTCCTCCCACACCCTGGCCGGTTTCGGCACCGTGGGCGGCGCAGTGCCCCCCACCGCCATTAAGGACGTAGTGGTGGTCACCAAGGCCTACTCCTCCTCCGTGGGCGCCGGCGCTTTCGTCAGCGAGCTCTTCGGGGATGAGGCCGAGACCCTCCGCCGCAACGGCGGCGACGCCGGCGAGTACGGCGCCACCACCGGACGGCCCCGCCGTGTGGGCTGGTTCGACGCCGTGGCCACCAAGTACGGCTGTATGGTCCAGGGCGCCACTCAGGTGGTGCTGACCGCCATCGACTGCCTGGGCTACCTGGACGAGATCAAGGTCTGTACCGGCTACGAGATCGACGGCAAGGTCACCGCCGACTTCCCCGTTCCCGCCCTGCTGGAGCATGCAAAGCCGGTCTATGAGACCCTTCCCGGCTGGAAGTGCGACATCCGCGGCATCACCGACTACAGCAAGCTGCCCCAGGCGGCCCGGGACTATGTGGACTTCCTGGAGGAGCATATCGGCTACCCCATCACCATCGTCTCCACCGGCCCCAAGCGCCACGAGATCTCTCTCCGCAAATAATTTTTATGCCCGGACCGCTCAGGCGGCCCGGGCATGTTTTCCTCACGTAACAAAGGCCGGACGCGGCTCCATTCAGGGGCCCGTCCGGTCTCTTTCTCATGTCGCAGTGTCTTGAAGATCAGACCCAGCTGTCCTCGATCTCATGCTTTTTGGCCCGGGTCATCAGCTCCGTGAGCACCTGACGGGGGTCCTTGCCCTCATAGAGCACCGAGTAAGCCGCCTCGGTGATGGGCATCTCCACGCCCATTTTATCGGCCAGGGCCTTGCCGTTGGCAGTGGCATAGTACCCCTCCACCACCGCGCCGATCTGCTTGATGGCCTCCTCTACCGGCACACCCTGACCGATGAGGATGCCGCAGCGGCGGTTGCGGGAGTGCATGGAGGTACAGGTAACGATCAGGTCGCCCACGCCGGTGAGTCCGGCGAAGGTCTCCTTCCGCCCGCCCATGGCCACACCCAGCCGGGCGATCTCGGTGAGGCCCCGGGTCATCAGGGCGGCCTTGGTGTTGTCGCCAAAGCCCATGCCGTCGCACACGCCGGCGCACAGGGCGATGATGTTCTTCAGGGCCGCGCCCAGCTCCACGCCCACGATGTCCGGAGAGGTGTAAACCCGGAAGCGCCCGTTCATAAAGAGGTCCTGGACCTTCTCGGCGGCCTCCTGATCCCTGGAGGCCGACACCACCGCGGTGGGCACCCGGCGGCCCACCTCCTCGGCGTGAGAGGGCCCGCACAGGGCCACCACCGGGAACCGGGGCCCCAGCTCCTCCCCAATGGCGTCGGTGAGGGTCATGGAGGTCTCCTTCTCGATGCCCTTTGACACCGAGACCACGATGGTCCCCGGGTCCAGCAGGGGGGCCAGATTCCGGGCCGTGCCCCGCACCGCGAAGGACGGTGTGGCAAGGACCACCACTTCACAGCCTTTGACGCAGCTCAGATCGCTGGTGAGATGGAGCTCCTTCGGCAGGGGCACGCCCTTGAGCATGGGATTCTCTCCCGTCTCCCGCAGGACCCTGGACTCCTCCTCAAAATAGGACCAGAGCGTTACGTCGTTCCCGTTTTCCAGCAGCACCATGGCCAGGGCCGTACCCCAGCCGCCGCTGCCCAGAACTGCAGTTTTCACGGCAAATCCTCCATTCCTCATGATTTCTTATGCAGGGTAAATTTGGACTCTTCGCCCCGGAGCAGGCGGCCGATGTTTCCCCGGTGCTTCCAGAGGATCAGCCCGCCGATGAGAACGGCCATCCCGGTGAGCAGCCAGTCATGGTAGACAAACCAGGTGGCAAAGGGGAAGCTGGCCCCGGCCCAGCAGGAGCCCAGGGACACATACCGGGTCAGGACGGCCAGGATGAGGAAGCCGCCCCACACCACCAGCGCCACCCGCCAGTCCAGCATGAGGGCGATGGTGCCGCCGGACAGAATGCCCTTGCCTCCCTTGAAGTCGAACATACAGGGGAACATATGCCCCAGCAGACACCACAGGCCGGCCCAGTACCTGATTTCGTTGGACAGGCCCGGCCAGCCCACCAGCCACACTGCCAGCAGGCCAAACCCCACGGCCAGGATAGCCTTCACCACGTCAGAGAGAATGACCACCAGAGTCAGCTTTCCGCCGAACACCCGGTGGAAATTGGTCAGTCCGGCATTGCCGCTGCCGTGGCTGCGGATGTCATTATGCAGGATGTATTTGGAGACGATGATGGCGCCGTTGGAGCAGCCCAGAAAATAGGCCGCCACCGCCACCACCACCGCCAGCCCCGCCAGCAGCAGCGGATTGGGCAGGGCGCACATCACCGCCCAGTCCGGCCGGCCGTTGACCAGCGCGCGAAAGGATTCCAGCATGGTCCACCCCTCCTCAGCTGTCGCCCTTCTGCCGGATGGTCAGCCGCACAGGCGTCCCCTCCAGGCCGAAGGTGTTGCGGATCTGGTTTTCGATATAGCGCTGATAGGAGAAGTGGAAGAGCTTGGCGTCGTTGCAGAAGCAGACGAAGTGGGGGGGCTTCACGCCCACCTGGGTCATATAGAATACCTTCAGCCGCCGGCCCTTGTCGCTGGGGGGCTGCACCCGGGCGGTGGCGTCGGCCAGCAGGGTGTTGAGCATGCCCGTGGTCACCCGCATGGAGGCCTGGTCGTTGACGTAGTTGATCAGCTCGAAAAGCCGGGGCACCCGCTGGCCGGTAAGGGCCGAGATGAAGAGGATGGGGGCGTAGGGCATATAGCTCAGGTCCCGGCGGATATCCTCCCGCATGCGGTCCATGGTCTTGTCGTCCTTCTCCACCGCGTCCCACTTGTTGACCACGATGATGCAGGCCTTGCCCGCCTCATGGGCCAAGCCGGCCACCTTGGTATCCTGCTCGGTGACGCCCTCGTTGGCGTCGATGAGAATGAGACACACGTCGCTGCGCTCGATGGCCATGGTGGCCCGCAGGACGGAGAATTTCTCGATGGGGTCATCCACCTTGGACTTCTTGCGCATGCCGGCGGTGTCGATGAGGAGGTATTTGCCCTTCTCGTTCTCAAAATAGCTGTCCACCGCGTCCCGGGTGGTGCCCGCCATGTTGGAGACGATGACCCGCTCCTCCCCCAGGATGCGGTTGACCAGGCTGGACTTGCCCACGTTGGGCTTGCCGATGATGGCCACCTTGATCACATCGCTCTCGGGCTCTTCCTCCTCTTCCTCGGGGAAGTAGTCGAAGCAGGCGTCCAGCAGGTCGCCGGTGCCGTGGCCGTGGACGGCGGACACGGGGATGGGGTCGCCCAGGCCCAGGTTGTAGAACTCATAGATGTCCGGATTGGTCCGGCCCACCTGGTCCATTTTGTTCACCGCCAGCACCACCGGCTTGCCCGACTTGAGCAGCATCTTGGCCACCTCGTGGTCAGAGGCGGTGAGACCGGTCTTGATATCGCAGACAAAGATGATGACGGTGGCGTTCTGGATGGCGATCTCGGCCTGTTGGCGCATGAAGGACAGGATCTCGCTGTCGGTGCCCGGCTCGATGCCGCCGGTGTCCACGATGTCGAAGGTCCGGTCCCTCCACTCGCACTCGGCGTACAGGCGGTCCCGGGTGACACCGGGGGTGTCCTCCACGATGGACAGACGCTGCCCGCAGAGCTTGTTGAACAGCATGGACTTGCCCACGTTGGGCCGGCCCACGATGGCTACTAAGGGTTTCATCTGGTCACTCTCCTTTATTCGGAACGCCGTTCCCGCGGCGGATTATAGCGGTAATACTCCTCGCCGGCGGACGCAGAGGGCTCCTCTTCCTCCCAGTCGTCCCCGTCGTCGTCCTCATCGCAGAGGACCCATTCCACGCCGTCCTCTCCGTCATCCCAGCAGCCCTCGAAGATGGCGTCCACCAGGGCGCCGCCGTCCTGTTCCACCGGGACCACCCGCACCTTCAGCGCGTCCTCCACCTCATCCACCGTCACGTCGTCCAAAAAGACGTTCTCCTCGTGGCGGAGCATGTTTTGGGGAATGAGCAGCCGGGTGCCCAGGGAGTCCTCCCGCAGCCCGCCGATCAGGTCCCGGCCGGTGATGAGCCCGGCCACGGTGATGCTCTCGCCGAAGAAGCGGTTGAGGATGGGGACCACCCGGCCCCGGAGGGCAGGGCATTTTTTCTTCGCTTCCTCCACCAGCTGCTTGAGATAGGGGGCCGCCGCCGCGCCGGTGGCGATGGTGAAGGGCTCCGGCTCCTCGTCCCCCTCCACGGCCTCCAGGGCCGCCATGAACTCGCTCTCCAGCAGGCGCAGCATGCCCACGCCGTTCTCCAGCTGGGTGAAGTTCTCATAATAGGACTCGGGAGGCAGCTCCCGCCCCGCCTTGAGATAAAACTCGTCGGAGCACCAGATCAGCCGGGTGCCCAGCTTCTTCCGGCACACTTCGGCAAAGGACTCCACCTGATCCAGCGTGGCCGCCGCCCGCTCCGGGGTGTAGGGCTCCAGCGGATAGAGCCCCTCCCGGAATCTGGTCAGGCCCACCGGCACCACCGACACGCTGTTCACGCCGGGATAGAGCCCGGCCAGGTCCTCCATGGTGCGGGCAAGAGCCTCTCCGTCGTTGATGCCCGGGCAGGCCACCACCTGGCAGTTCATGGTGATGCCCGCGGCGGCAAAGCGGCGCATGTGGTCCATGCACTCCCCCGCCCGCCGGTTTTTGAGCATCTTCACCCGCAGCTCCGGGTCGGTGGCGTGGACCGACACGTTGATGGGGCTGATACGCAGGTCGATGATCCGCTGCAGCTCCCGCTCCGATAGGTTGGTCAACGTGATATAGTTGCCCATCAGAAACGAGAGGCGGGCGTCGTCATCCTTGAAATAGAGGGTCTTGCGCATGCCGGGCGGCATCTGGTCCACGAAGCAGAAGATGCAGTTGTTGGCGCAGGAGCGGGCCCGGTCCATCAGATAGGTCTCAAAATTGAGCCCCAGGTCCTCCCCCTCCTCCTTCTCCACGCGGACCAGGCGGGTGTTCCCGTCCTCCTCTGTCAGCGTCAGCTCCAGGCAGGGATCGTAGGTATAGTATTTGTAGTCCAGCACATCCACGATGGGATGGCCGTTCACATGGGTCACGGTCTCGCCGGGCCGCAGTCCTGCCCGCAGGGCGGGACTGTCCTCGTCTACCGTTCGGATCTTTGTCAGGCTCATAGCGCTCCCCTGTTCCGCCGGAGGGCGGTCCTTCCGGGCGGTCCCGCTGAACCGCCCATTCTGTTCTTTCGTTCTATTTTAATACGGACCGGGCAAAGCCGCAAGTCCTGTCATCCCTCTATTTTGCCCGGAAGCGGGTCTTTCCAGGCAAAAAGAAAGAGGGGACAAACTCCCCTCTCCTCTTTTCGGGCTATTTACTTCGCCTGAGCCTCGGCCTGGCCGAACTCATGGCCGTTGTAGCTGAAGCAGGACTTGCACATCCGGTGCGGGAGCCGGAAAGCACCGCACTTGGGGCAGGTGGTGACGCCGGGGGTCTCCAGCTTCCAAACGGAGCTGCGGCGCTTGTTGCGGCGCTGCTTGGACACTTTACTCTTAGGGACTGCCATTTATGACACCTCCTTAGGTCAAAGCCCTGGCAGGGCAATGATTCTCTCAAGTCAATTCGACTCTTTATCCAGAAGCTGCGCGAGGACAGCTAAACGTGGATCGACTTCGGGCCTGCACTGGCAGGGGCCTTCGTTCAGGTCGGCGCCGCAGTGGGGGCACAGCCCCTTGCAGTCCTCCGAACAGACATGCTTGGGTTCCATCGCGAGCACGAAAGCGGTGGTAAAGACCTCTTCCAGGTCCACCTCGCCGTTTTCCAGCAGGATGATGTCGTCGTTCTCCTCATCCTCCAGCGTCTCGGCCATCAGGCTGTTCACCGGCACCCGCATCTCCCGGGAGAAGGGCTTGAGGCAGCGGTCGCACCGCAGGTCCAGCACCGTGGCGGCCTCGCCCTCCAGCGTCAGCGCACCAGCCATGTTGCGGACAGCGCCGGTGACCTCCACCGGACGGCAGATGGGGCGCTCGCCGAAAAAGTCCAGGTCCGACAGGTCCATGTCAAAGGAAAAGGACCGGCTGGCGCCCGGCGTATGGATAATATCGCGGAGATTCAGTCGCATGATACACCTCTCACAATGTCACAGCAGATATTATACAAAAACCGATTCTGAATGTCAATGGTTTTTTCTTTACACCCTGTACATTTTTTGTGCCCTGACCCGCCGGTACCGCCGGGTCCCCCTTCCCCATCCGCACTTTTTATGGTATCATAGCCACAGCCGCGCCGCGGCGGAAAACAGGCAACTGCGAGGGATGGACATGAAGGAATTCACCATTGGAAAGAACGACGCCGGGCAGCGGCTGGACCGCTGGCTGGCCAAAACACTCCCCCTTCTGCCCGCCCCCCTGGCCCAGAAGTATATCCGGCTCAAGCGGGTCAAGGTCAATGGCAAGGGCTCCAAGCGGGACGTGCGCCTCCAGGCGGGCGATCTCCTTCAATTATATATCAACGACGAGTTTTTTGATACCCCCACGCCGGAAAACGCTTTCCTTTCCGTGTTCCAGCCCCGGCTGGACATCGTGTACGAGGACGAGAACCTGCTGCTGGTCAACAAACGGCCCGGCCTGGTGGTCCACCCCGATGAAAATGAGCGGGTCAATACCCTGATCACCCACATCCAGGCCTACCTTTATCAAAAAAAGGAGTGGAGCCCCTATTGGGAGAACTCCTTTGCGCCCGCCCTGTGCAACCGCATCGACCGCAACACCGGCGGCATCGTCATCGCCGCCAAAAACGCCGAGACGCTGCGCATCATGAACCAGAAGATCAGGGACCGGGAGCTGTCCAAGTACTATCTGGCCATCGTCCACGGGAAAATGACGCCCCCTCAGGGCTGCCTGGAGGGATTTTTATTAAAGGATGAGGCAAAAAAGCAGGTGACGGTGTACGACCATCCCGTCCCCGGCGGCAAGACCGCCGCCACGGATTACCGTACCTTAAAGGTAAAGGACGGGCTCTCCCTGGTGGAGTGCGACCTGCTCACCGGCCGGACCCACCAGATCCGGGCCCAGTTCGCCGCCGCCGGCCACCCCCTGCTGGGGGACGGAAAATACGGCCGGGAACGGGACAACCGGAAATACGGCCGCTCTTTCCAGGCGCTCTATTCCTATAAGCTCTCCTTCAACTTCACCACTGACGGCGGCCTGCTGGAGTACCTGAACGGCAGGTCCTTCCAGGTGGAGCACGTAGACTTCGTGGACGAGTACTTCTCCAAAGGCAAGTGACCGGGCACTTGCCCGTCTATCCGGTCATCCGGTCCTCCCAGTTCCGGAGGAAGGCAAGCTGCTCCCCGGTATGGAACCAGTGCTCCCCGTCCTTCATGACCGTCAGGCTCCCCTCATGGGCAGCTGCAAAACGCTCCACGTCCGCCCGGGCCGTCAGGTGGTCCCCGCCTGCGTACAGGATGTGGGTCGCAGCCCTCCAATTCAGGATCGGATGCTCCTTCACATAGGTGTAGTACCGCCACGACAGTGTCTCACCAAACTCTGTGGGGATCTCCCCTTCCGCTTTCAGCCGCTCTTCGGTAACGCCGGCCCAGGTCATCATGGTCCGGATCAGCCGCTCCATATCCAGCACGGGAGAGACGAACAGGCTCTCCGCCGGTTCTCCGGAAAAGGCCATCATGGCCAGCCACGCCCCGATGCTGTTGGCCCGAATGGAGATTTGCCGGTCATCCTCCTTCAGCCAGGCCATGACCCCCTTCAGTTCCGGGACCGCCGTCCAGGGATAGAGCCCTGGCTCGCTTCCCTTCCGCGCTCCGTGGCCGGGCAGGTCGATGCCCAGAACCTGGTATCCCTTGGGACAGACCACCTGGGCGAAAGCCCTGGCCTCTTCCTTATTGCCTCCCGCCCCGTGAAGGAACAGAAACACCCGCCGGGACGGCTCTCCCAGCAGGAGCGCCGGTATGCCGTTCAGCCGCCATTGGCGCTCTGTCATAGCGTTTCCTCCTCTCTGATCTTCTCTCAGCTCTTTCCTTTAATTTATCATATCCGCTTGTTCTCCGCAAGCGGTGCCGACGGCCGCCGTCCGGCGCACCCCCTTTTCCTCCCCTTTCCCCGTAAATCGGCAGTAAAAATGTTTCGATTCGTATTGACATTTTGTACGGAAAAAGTTATAGTTGTCTCGTCGAAAAAGGCGTACCCATCCGCCAGGTTGGGTACGCCTTAAATTCTACCGAAATGGGGGAGGATACATGGCTAAGGAGCTGATCCGTCTGTCCGACTGCTTCGTCCAGTTCGACGACGACATCATCTTGGATCATATCAATCTCTACATCAACGATCAGGAGTTTTTGACGCTTCTGGGCCCCAGCGGCTGCGGAAAGACCACCACCCTGCGCCTCATTGGAGGGTTTTTGAAACCGACCTCCGGCGAGGTGCTTTTTGACGGCGCCCGGGTGAACGACGTTCCCCCCCACAAACGCGCGGTGAACACGGTCTTCCAGAAGTACGCCCTCTTCCCGCACCTGAACGTATTTGAAAACGTCGCCTTCGGCCTGCGCGTCCCCAAGGTGGTCACCGAGGGGAAGGGACGCAAAAAAGTGAAGCTGCCGGAGGAAGAAATAGAGCGCCGCGTCACCGAGATGCTGGAGGTGGTCAATCTCAAGGGCTTTGAGAAACGCTCCATCGCCTCCCTGTCCGGCGGCCAGCAGCAGCGGGTGTCCATCGCCCGGGCGCTGGTGAACCAGCCCAAGGTCCTCCTGCTGGACGAGCCTCTGGGCGCTTTGGATCTGCGGCTGCGCAAGGACATGCAGAACGAGCTCAAGCGCATCCAGCAGCAGATGGGCATCACCTTTATCTATGTCACCCACGATCAGGAGGAGGCCCTGGCCATGTCCGACACCGTGGTGGTCATGGACGGCGGCAAGATCCAGCAGATCGGCACGCCGGAGGACATCTACAACGAGCCCAAGAACGCCTTCGTGGCCGATTTCATCGGCGAGTCCAATATCATCGACGGCATCATGCGCGCCGACGGCGTAGTAGAGATCTTCAACCGGAAGTTCCAGTGCCTGGATAAGGGCTTTGCCAAGGACGAGCCGGTGGACGTGGTCATCCGTCCCGAGGACGTGGACATTGTGGACGAGACGGTGGGCCAGCTCAAGGGCACCGTCACCTCGGTGACCTTCAAGGGCATGCAGTACGACATCATCGTGGATTTCTACGGCTTCAAGTGGCTCATCCAGACCACCGATCTCTGTCCCGTAGGCAGCCACATCGGCATCAAGATCGACCCCGACGGCATCCACGTGATGAAAAAGAGCCAGTACTCCGGTATGTTTGGCGACTACTCCTCCTATTCCGAGGAGTATGAGGAGATCGGCGACGCCGACTATGATCCTGAGGCGGAGGATCAGGAGGCGGACGATGAAGAAGTCTAACCTCTCCTTTTTCGCCGCGCCCTACGTGGTGTGGATGGCTCTGTTCGTGGTCCTCCCCATCCTGATGATCCTGGTCTACGCTTTTCGGGATGCCGGCGGCGGTTTTACCCTGGACAACTTCGCCCGCATCGGGGAATATCTCCCGGTGTTTGCCCGCTCCTTCCTTCTGGCCCTCATCGCCACGCTGATCTGCCTGCTCATCGGCTATCCCATCTCCTGCTTTCTGGCCCGGGAGGGCGCTCAGTTCCAGCGGGTGGCCATGATGCTCATCATGCTTCCCATGTGGATGAACTTCCTGCTGCGCACCTACGCCTGGATGTCCATTCTGGAGAACACCGGCCTCCTGAACCGGCTTTTCAGCGCTATGGGCGTATTCAAGGTCATCAACGCCGTCTTTGGCACTCAGATCGAGTATTTTAAGATGATCAACACCTCCGGAGCGGTGGTGCTGGGCATGGTCTATAACTTCCTGCCCTTCATGATCCTGCCTATCTACTCGGTCATCGTCAAGCTGGACCCCAAGCTGGTGGAGGCCGCCTATGACCTGGGGGCCGACTCCGCCATCGTGTTCCGCCGGGTGACTTTGCCTCTCTCCCTGCCCGGCGTGCTCTCGGGCATCACCATGGTGTTCGTGCCCGCCGTGTCCACCTTCGCCATCTCCCAGCTGCTGGGCGGCGGCAAGCAGCTCCTTCTGGGCAACCTGATCGAGATGCAGTTCAAGGGCTCGGCCTATAATCCCCAGCTGGGCTCGGCCATGGCCCTGGTCATGATGGTAGTAGTGGTCATCTGCATGGCCGTGATGAATCGCTTCGGTGAGGGCGAGGAACAGGCGGTGATGCTATGACCAAAAAGCCTTCCGCCCTGAGCCGGGTATTCATGGGGCTCATCTTTGTGTTCCTGTACGCCCCCATCTTCGTGCTCATCGTCTTTTCCTTCAATGATTCCAGCAGCCGCTCCATCTGGTCGGGCTTTACCCTGAACTGGTATG
Organism: Pseudoflavonifractor sp. HCP28S3_F10; assembly: GCF_052065415.1. NCBI lineage: Bacteria > Bacillati > Bacillota > Clostridia > Eubacteriales > Oscillospiraceae > Pseudoflavonifractor > Pseudoflavonifractor sp. HCP28S3_F10. The sequence continues at coordinate 29,013 of NZ_JBQHUB010000005.1, forward strand.
TGCAGCTCTTCCGGGATCAGCAAATCATCGACGCGCTCTACACCACCCTGGCGGTCTCGGTGCTGGCGGCCGTCATCGCCACCGTGGCCGGCACCTTCGCCGCCATCGGGTTTTACAACATGCGCCGCCGCTGGAGCACCCCCCTGATGACCATCAACAACATTCCCATGATGAACGCGGACATCGTCACCGGTGTGTCCCTGTGCCTGTTCTTTGTGGCCGCCTTCTCCCTCTGGGGGCAGGCTGCCGCCTGGATCAACTCCAGTCTGGGCACCCATCTGCCGGAAAAGCTGTATCTGGGCTTCGGCACCATGCTCATCGCCCACATCACCTTCAATATCCCCTATGTGATCCTCTCCATCATGCCCAAGCTCCGGCAGATGGACAAGAACCTGGTGGATGCGGCCCAGGACCTGGGCTGCACCTGGATGCAGGCCTTCTGGAAAGTGGTGGTACCCGAAATCAAGCCGGGCATCGTCAACGGCCTGCTCATCGCCTTCACCATGTCGGTGGATGATTTTGCTATCAGCTACTTCACTGCCGGCTCCTCCACCGCCAACCTGGCCATGCGCATTTACGCCATGACCAAAAAACGCATCAGTCCCAAGGTCAACGCGGTGTCCACCCTGCTCTTCGTGACAGTGCTCACCCTGCTGATCGTCATCAACGTGCGGGAAGCCCGGCAGGAAAAGGCCCAGCGGCAGCACGCCCAGTGATTTTTACCCCTCAGGGGGTGAAAATAAAGTCTTTCATAATTGGAGGAATGATCAATTGAAAAAAGCGCTTTCCCTAACAGTGGCTCTCGCCCTGTCCGCCGGCCTGCTGGCCGGCTGTTCCGGCACCTCTTCCGAGCCCGGCTCCGGAAGCTCGGAAAAACGCGTCGTCAACGTGTGCAGCTGGGGGGAATATATCGACGAGTCTCTCATCCAGGAATTTGAGGAGCAGACCGGGATCAAGGTCAACTATCAGACCGTGCCCAGCAATGAGGAGCTCTACTCCATCCTCAGCATGGGCGGCGCCAACTACGACGTCGTCGTCCCCTCCGACTATATGATCTCCCAGCTCATTGAGGAGGGCATGCTGGCCGAGCTGAATTACGACAACATCCCTAATTTCTCCCTCATCGACGACCGGTTCAAGAACCTGTCCTACGATCCTGAGAACAAATATACCGTTCCCTACGCCTGGGGCACCCTGGGCATCATCTATAACACCACCATGGTGGACGGCCCCATCACCAGCTGGGACGCCATGTTCGACACCGGGTACGCCGACCAGGTGCTGATGATCAACAACTCCCGGGACGCGCTGGGCATCGTCCTGATGGACCTGGGCTATTCCGTGAACACCGACAGCGCCGACGAGCTCCAGGCCGCCTTTGACCGTCTTGCCGCCGCCAAGGCCGACGGCGTGTATCAGGCCTTTGTCATGGATGAGGTCTTTGACAAGATGGAGTCCGGCGAGGCTGCCATCGCCGCTTACTACGCCGGCGACTACCTCTCCATGCGGGAGAACAACCCCGATCTGGCCTACGCGGTGCCCGAGGAGGGCTCCAACTGGTTTGTGGACGCCATGTGCGTGCTCAAGGACGCTGAGAACAAGGATGAGGCAGAGGAGTGGATCAACTTCATCTCCTCCACCGACGCCTCCCTGAAGAACATGGACTATATCTGGTACGCCTCCCCCAACCGTGAGGCTCTGGAGCAGTACCCCGCCTACTATGAGGAGACCTATGGTGAGCCTCTGGACGAGGAGCTCTACGAGATCATGGCGGCCCCCCAGTCCGTGCTGGACAAGTGCGAGGCCTACCTGGTCCGCCCTGCGGAGACCCGCACCCTTTATAATGACCTCTGGACCCAGCTGAGCATCTGATCCCCCAGACGGGCGGCCCCACCGGGCCCCCCGTTTTCTGTCCCCCGGGCAGCGCCCCTTCTTTTTCTTGCAAAGCGTCGAAAAAGCGTGTACACTGGTTTTAAGTATTTCGTATTGGAGTGTGATCCCCCATGTCTATTCAAGTGGGTATGAAGGGCCGGGCCGACGCCACGGTCTCCCCCGCTGATACCGCCTCCGCCGTGGGCAGCGGTCTGCTGCCCGTGTTCGCCACCCCGTCCATGATCGCTCTGATGGAGAACGCCGCCGTCAACGCCGTCCAGTCCGCGCTGGAGGAGGGCCAGGGCACGGTGGGCACCCATATGGACGTGAGTCATGACGCCGCCACCCCCGTGGGCATGGCGGTGTACGCCGAGGCCGAGCTCACCGCCGTGGACGGCCGGAAGCTCATCTTCGCCGTCCGCGCCTTCGACCAGGCCGGCCCCATCGGCGGCGGCGTCCATGAGCGCTTTATCATCACCAATGACCGTTTTCTGGCCAAGGCGCGCAAGCGCGGGGAGGTGTGACCCCTGTCTATTGAGAAATGCCGTGCCTATTTCCGCTCTCTGGGCCGGGAGGACAACATACTGGAGTTCGATGTGTCCAGCGCCACGGTGGAGCTGGCCGCCCAGGCCGTGGGTGTCGAGCCCGCCCGTATCGCCAAGACCCTCTCCTTCCTGGTGGAGGATGCCTGCGTCCTCATCGTGGCCGCAGGGGATGCCAAGATCGACAACAGCAAGTTCAAGGCCCGGTTCCACACCAAGGCCAGGATGCTCACCCCCGACCAGGTGCTGGAGTTTACCGGCCACGCGGTGGGCGGTGTGTGTCCCTTCGCTCTGGAGCATCCGGAACGGGTGACCACCTATCTGGATGTCTCCCTCCGCCGGTTCGAGGCGGTCTATCCCGCCGCCGGCAGCTCCAACTCGGCCATCCGGCTCACCTGTGATGAACTCTCGGAGTACGCCCACAGCGCCGGCTGGATTGACGTATGTAAAAACTGGAACTGACTCTGTCCGGACAGGTGCTGTTTTTTATGCTTCGGACGGGTATCCTGCATTACAGAAAGGACGTGTTTTCGTCATGGTGGAGACTCTGAAAAACCTGAAGCTGAACTTTATCCTGGCCTCAGTGCTCTACGTGCTCCTGGGTCTGGTCCTGCTCATCCGGCCGGGAGCCAGCGGCATCCTGCTCTGCCGCCTGTTGGGCGGCACCCTGCTGCTCTACGGCCTGTTCACCATTCTGGGCTTCCTGATCCGGGACCGGTCCGGCGCCTTCCGGCTGGAGCTGCTCTTCGGCATCGTGGCCGCCGCGGTGGGCGCCTTTTTCCTCATCTGGCCCATGGCGGTGCTCTCCATTCTCCCTGTCATCATGGGCATCTACGTGGTGGTGGACAGCCTGGTGGCCCTGCAGCGGGCTGTGGAGCTTCACCGTCTGGAATACCCCCGCTGGTGGATCTCCCTGCTCCTGTCCCTGGTGGGCGTGGCCCTGGGCGTGCTGCTCCTCACCCGTCCCTTCTCGGCGGTGGAGGCCGTGTTCATGCTCATCGGCGGGGTATTCCTCTACCTGGGCTGCTCCGATCTCTGGTCCCTCTATAAGGTCTCCCGCCTGACCCGGGAACTGCGCAAGCGCGCCCCCATTGACGTGGATCCCATCGACATCGACTGATCTTCTGCAGAAAGAAGGATGGCTATGACGCCTTTTGATCCGGACGCACAGTTCGATCTGGCGCTCCGCTCCCTGCTGGGCATCGGCGCCCCCATGGATAAGGCTCTGGCTCTGGACCGCTTCCTGGCGGCGGCGGAGCAGGGACACGATATGGCCCGTATCGGAGCTGCCCGGATGCTTTTTCAGGGAGACGGCGTGCCCGCCGACCTGGACCGGGCCTCCTCCCTGCTGGAAGCGGCCTCCCATCAGAACGCCAAGCGGGCCCGCGCCCTGACCGCCTCCTTCAACGCCGCCGTCAAATCCCTGCGGAAGGAAGCGGGCCTGGAGCCGGAGGAGGATGAGGAGGACGGCCCCGTGCTGGATCTGAACGAGGACCCGGCCGATTGGGAAACCGAGCCCCCCATCCTGGTCTCCCGCTCCGAGGTGGCCCTGGCCAAGGCCCTTTCCTGCCGGGAAGGGGGCGACCGCCCCGGCGCCCTGGAGTGGGCCCGGAAAGCCGCCGATTGGGGCAGTGAAGAGGCCGGCGCCCTGGTCAGGGAGTTGGAATCCGTACAATAATGTCTGCTGAATAAGCCGCAAAGCGGTTTATTTACCCGGCAAGAGCCGCATAATTTCACAAAAATAGCTGAGTTTATCTGTTCTTGTGAAATTCAGAATAACACAAGGCACAAAAACCAGCGCCCGGCCCTCATGGGTCGGGCGCTGATCTGCGCTCAGGCGGCATCCCGGGCGGCAAACGCACCGGCGGTGATGGCCTCCGCTTCCCGGTGCATCCGGACATACGCTTCGTCCAGTCCGGAGAGGTCCTCCGGCAGCGGATCGATGTGGAGATAGACCAGCCGCTCTCCCGCCATGCCCAGCACCGTGATGCGCAGCCCGGTGGCGGCATACATCCCGTCCAGGTCCTTATCGCCGTACACTTCGTCAAAGTCGGCCCGGGTGGTGACGCATACCGACATCAGGTATCCCGCCGTCGGGTCGTCCGCCTGCCTGGCGGCTTTTTGATAAATATCAACTATGTATCCGTTTTCTTCTGCCTCATACGCTCCCGCCCAGCTCTCCGGTAGGCGGAGGGTAAAGCCGTAAGTTTCGCTGACATAGAGGGTATCGCCCAGGAGGAAAGACAGCAGGTCCACTGTCCGGCCCTTCTTCCCCAGAGTGATCTCCATGCTCAGCTCCGTGATGTCCTCCACCGGGTCCTCCAGCGTGAAATCATACGCCTCGCCCGGCTGCCAGTCGGTGGTATCCATATAGTGGGTGCTGACCCCTCCCAGCCCTTCCCTCTCGCTGCGCCCGGCGATATGGAGGCGCCAGGGCTGCGAGGGGGTCTCCACGTCCGGGATCACAAAGGAAATGCTCCCCCGCTCCCGGTCCCAGGTAATGCTGGAGGCGAGGCGGTCCATGGCCTCCTCCTCCGTTACCCGGGCCCGTCCGCTCCGGCAGGCCACCAGCCCTCCCGCCAGCATCGCCGCCAGCAGGACCACAGCCACCAGGGGGACACATTTTTTCTTCCGGGCGAAGAGATTTTTCAGCCGGTCTGCCATCTGCCGCCGGCTGCTTCCAAACCGGGTAGCCGCGGCGGGGCCCATCCGCCGCTCCGTGGTCCGAAGCAGTACCTCCCCATAGGCCCGGCGGTAGGCAGGAGAGCGCCCCGCCACCACCTGCTCATCACAGCACAGCTCCAGATTCTGCCCGGCAGCCCGGTACATCCACCAGACCAGGGGGTTGAACCAGTGCAGGTCTGCGGCGGCCAGCAGCAGCAGTTTATAGGCCACGTCGTGCCGCTTCAGATGGTACAGCTCATGGCGCAGCATGACCACCCGCTCCCCGGCAGCGAAGGGCCGCGCCGGCAGCAGCAGCACCGGACGAAACAGGCCCAGGACCATGGGGCTGCGGACCTCCCCGGTGACCCGGACAGGCAGGGACCGTTTTACCCCCAGCTCCCTGCGCACCTGTTCCAGCGTCTCCTCCCACGCCCCGTCCGCCGGGACCGCCCGCCGAAGCAGTGAGGCTCTGGCCAGGAGATAGACCGTCCCCTGGGCCAGCGCCAGGCAGGCCGCCATACACGCCCAGGCCCAGGCCAGTATGGCTGTTACAGAGGTCAGCCGTAGGGTTGTGGCGGACGGCTCCCGCGCCGCCGGGGTAGCGGGCTCCTTCACCGGCTCCGTCTGCAGCTGCTCTTCCTGTCCTTGGGCCCGGGGCAGCTCCACCTGATAGGCCGGCGCTTCCAACATCACAGCGGGACGGGCAGCCGGCAGCTGGATGGGCAGGACCAGCCTCAGTGCCAGCAGCAGCCACACAAAATAGAGGGTGCGGGCGGTATAGCGGCTCTGGAGCCGCCCCGCGCAGAGCAGCAGCGGCAGCAGCAGTGCGGAACAGGCCAGCGACAGCCCCACAACCCGCAGAAACAGCCCCTCCATGTCACTCCTCCCCTCTCCGCTCCAGCTCGTCCAGATAGGCCCGCAGCTCTTCCACCTCCCGCCGGTTCAGTCCGTCTCCGTCATAGAGGGCGGCAGCAAAGCGGCGCAGCGATCCGTCATAGAGCCTGCGCAGGAGCTGCTTTCCTTCCTGGCTCTCGTACCGGGCCCGGCTGACCAGCGGCGTATACCGGTTGACCTTGCCCGCCTTTTCGCACTTGAGATAGCCCTTCTCCTCCAGACGCTTGAGGTAGCTGTGGAGGGCGCTGGCCGAGAGCGGACGCTCCATCCGTTCCAGGATGGCCGGCGCAGTGGCCTCCTCCCCCAGCGCCCAAACCGCCAGCATGATGTCCAGCTCCGAGTCGGGCAGTCGCGCGTCTCCCTTCATACTCTTTCCCCCTTTATGTCTGCATTTGCAGAACTTCTTTTCATCCCTATTTTACGTTCTCTCAGAGCATCTGTCAATCATTTTTCTGCAAATGCAGAAAAAGAATATAAAAAAGAGGCCGCCTCTTTGCGGTCTCTCACTATTTGAACTCTGCCGGGTCCAGGGTAATGATGTCCAATCCCTGTTTCATAGCGTAGGCCAGGGTATACATGGTGCCTCCCAGCATCCCGTCGTACACGGCGATGAGCCGTGAGGACCGGTCCACCATATAGCGGTTGCGCCGGAGCATGCAGCCCCGGTCATAGCTCCGCTGTACCATAGTCTCAAAATCACAGTGGCCCACCAGATCGAAATAACGCGCCCGGTCCCGCTCCCGCCAGCGGGCGGCCTGCTCCTCACAGGGGATGGCGGCCTCCACTGTGACACCGCTCCGCCGGTCCCGAAGGGACAGGGCGGCCTCACAGAAATAAAAGTCCGCTCCCTGGGCCATACCGCAGATAAAGTGGCGGTAGCCCGCCCGGTAGGCCTCCTCCAGCTCCCGGCCGATCCGGACTTTCAGCGCCAGGCAGCGGGGATCCTCCTCGTTGTCCCGCCAGGGCAGCTTCTCCGGCCGGTGACCGGTAAAGCAGCAGGTATTGTCCCGGTTCAAGGGCCTCGCCCCCCTTTCGCGTTCCCGTTTTTTGTGCGGCCGATGCGGCCGTCCTTATTGTAGTATATCCCGGCGCATAAGTCAACAATATATCGAACATTTGTTTTTTCAAGAAGTCATATTAAGGGTTGCATTTTTCCGAAAGCCTGCTATAATAGGTTCAGAACAACTGAATGAAATGTCTTCAGGGCAGGGTGAAAATCCCGATCGGCGGTAAAGTCCGCGAGCTGCTTTTGGGCGGCCGACCCGGTGGAACTCCGGGACCGACAGTGACGCGTGATACATGTGCGCGAAGTCTGGATGAAAGAAGATGTGTCAACCGGGAGCGTTTTTCCGCTCCATGCACGCACCTCCGATTTGTGTTTGACACCTGAAAGACATGGGCTTTCAGGTGTTACTTGCAAAAAGGAGTGTTTTTTATGTCCAAGCCCAATGCCGCCGTCCAGTCCGGCCACGCCCACACCCGCCTTCGGGTGCGCGCCCTCACCATCAGCGCCATGCTCTCCGCCATCGCCTTCGTCCTCATGTTTCTGGAGTTTTCGGTGCCCCTGATGCCCCCCTTTATCAAGATGGACGTCTCCGAGCTTCCCGCCCTGCTGGCATCCTTCGCCCTGGGCCCGGTCTACGGCCTGGTGGTCTGTCTGGTGAAGAACCTGATCCATCTGATGATCTCCAACACCGGCGGCGCCGGTGAGCTGTGCAATTTCCTGCTGGGCGCCACCTTTGTGGTACCCGCCGGAATGATCTACCAGAAGATGAAGTCCCGCAGGGGCGCCCTCATCGGCGTACTGCTGGGTGCGGTCATCATGGCCGTGCTGTCGGTGCCCCTCAACTACTATATCTCCTACCCCGTCTATGCCAATTTTATGCCCATCGACGCCATTCTGGAGATGTACCGGGCCATCCGCCCCTCGGCCAACGGCCTGCTGGAGTGCCTGATTACCTTCAACGCCCCCTTCACTCTGGTCAAGGGTCTGCTGGATGCGGTGCTCTGCTTCCTCATCTACAAGCCTCTCTCCCCCCTGCTGCACAAGGGGCTGTAAGGCATTTTTCCTCCCGCCGTTCCTCTGTGGACGGCGGGAGTTTGTTGTTTCCGCACACAAAAAGGACCTCCATCCCATGGGTGGAGGTCCTTTCCTGTTTTTATCGTGCGTCAGTATCAGAACAGGCCGGAGATTACGCCGTTCTCATCGATATCGATCTTCTCGGCGGAGGGTACCTTGGGCAGGCCGGGCATGGTCATGATATCGCCGGTGAGGGCGACGATGAAGCCGGCTCCGGCGGAGACCTTCAGGTTCCGGACGGTGATGCGGAAGCCGCTGGGGGCGCCCAGCAGAGCCTGGTTATCGGAGAAGGAGTACTGGGTCTTGGCCATGCAGATGGGCAGATTGCCGTAGCCCAGGTCGGTGAGCTGCTTGAGCTGCTTTCTGGCGCCGGGGGTCAGGTCCACGCCGTCGGCCCGGTAGATCTTGGTGGCGATGGCATTGAGCTTGGCCTCGATGGAGTCGTCCACATCATAGCAGAACCGGAAGTCGTTGGGCTGCTCGCACAGGCGGATGACCTCCTCGGCCAGGGCCTTGCCGCCCTCGCCGCCCTTGGCCCACACCTCGGACAGGGCCACGTTGACGCCCAGCTCCCTGCACTTGTCCTCCACCAGCTTGAGCTCGGCGGCGGTGTCGGTGGGGAATGCGTTGATGGCCACCACGCAGGGCAGGCCAAAGACCTTGGTCACGTTCTCCACGTGCTGCAGCAGGTTGGGCAGGCCCTTCTCCAGGGCCTCCAGGTTCTCGTTGTTCAGGTCAGCCTTGGCCACACCGCCGTGGTGCTTCAGGGCGCGGACGGTGGCCACGATGACCACGGCGCTGGGAGCAAATCCGGCGGCACGGCACTTGATGTCCAGGAACTTCTCCGCGCCCAGGTCGGCGCCGAAGCCGGCCTCGGTCACCACATAGTCGCCCAGCTTCATGCCGGTGTCGGTGGCCATGACGGAGTTGCAGCCGTGGGCGATGTTGGCAAAGGGACCGCCGTGGATGAGGGCAGGGGTATGCTCCAGGGTCTGGACCAGGTTGGGCTTGATGGCGTCCTTGAGCAGGGCGGCCATGGCGCCCTCGGCCTTCAGGTCATGGGCGGTGACGGGCTTGTCATCCCGGGTGTAGGCCACCACCATCCGGGCCAGGCGCTCCTTCAGGTCGGTAAGGCTGGTGGCCAGGCACAGCACGGCCATGATCTCGGAGGCCACGGTGATGTCGAATCCGTCCTCACGGGGCACGCCGTTGGCCTTGCCGCCCAGGCCGCAGACAATGTTGCGCAGCTGGCGGTCGTTCATATCCACAGCCCGCTTCCAGGTGATGCGGCGCACGTCGATGTTCAGGGCGTTGCCCTGCTGAATGTGGTTGTCCAGCATGGCGGCAAGCAGATTGTTGGCCGCGCCAATGGCGTGGAAGTCGCCGGTGAAGTGGAGATTGATCTCCTCCATGGGGACCACCTGAGCATAGCCGCCGCCGGCCGCGCCGCCCTTCACGCCGAACACGGGGCCCAGAGAAGGCTCGCGCAGGGCCAGGACCACTTTCTTGCCCAGCTGGCTCAGAGCGTCGGCCAGGCCCACGCTGGTGGTGGTCTTGCCCTCGCCGGCGGGGGTGGGGTTGATGGCGGTCACCAGGACCAGCTTTGCCTTGCGGGGCATATCCCGCAGGGAGTGGATGTCCAGCTTGGCCTTGGTACGGCCATAGGGCTCCAGCGCCTCTTCGCTGACGCCCAGCCGGGCCGCGATCTCGCCGATGGGCAGCATATTTGCGCTCTGGGCGATCTCAATATCTGTTTTCATGGGGATTGGCCTCCTTGTTCCATGTTTTTATCGTTGCCTGACGCTGACCCGTTCTATCCAAATATCCGCGTTTATCCTAGCACGAAGTGGAGCCTCATGTCAAGACTCATCAGTTTACTTTTTGTAATCTTCAACATAAAACGCTCTGAAAACAGCAAGGGGGCCGGAGGAATCTCTCCGGCCCCCGCTCTGTGTATCTGATGGCGGCAGATCTTACTTGGTACCAAAAATGCGGTCGCCGGCGTCGCCCAGGCCGGGGACGATGTAGCCGTGGTCGTTGAGCTTCTCATCCACAGCGGCCACATAGATCTCCACGTCGGGATGATCCTTGTGGACCCGCGCGATGCCCTCGGGCGCGGCGATGATGTTCATGAGCTTGATGTGCTTGACGTCGTAGTTCTTGATAAACTGGATGGCCGCGGAGGCGGAGCCGCCGGTGGCCAGCATGGGATCCAGGATGATGATGTCCCGCTCGGCGATGTCGTTGGGCATCTTGCAGTAGTACTCCACGGGCTCCAGGGTGTCGGGATCACGGTACAGGCCGATATGGCCGACCTTGACGGCAGGCAGCAGGCTCAGGATACCGTCCACCATGCCCAGTCCGGCCCGCAGCACGGGGACAATGGCCAGCTTCTTGCCCGCCAGGGTCTTGAACTTGCCGGCGGCCACGGGGGTCTGGATCTCGACCTCCTCCACGGGCAGGTCCCGGGTAGCCTCGTAGCACATGAGGGTGGCGATCTCGGAGACAACCTCGCGGAACTCCTTGGAGCCGGTCTTTTCGTCTCTCAGGATGGAGAGCTTATGCTGCAGCAGCGGATGGTCCAGAATGTGTACCTTTTCCATTTCCATGGTATCTTCCCCTTTAACTAACGATTTGATCGGCGGACGGACCGCCGCAGTTCAGCCGGGCAAGGCGCTCCCGCTCCGCCTGGGACAGGCGGTGGTAGACGGGGGCCAGCCCCCGCGCGTCGGTGAGGGCGCCGGCCCGGGCCTGCTCCAGGGCGGCCCGGGCAACTCCCCAGGCACTCTGGAAACGCAGATGGGGCGGCGCCAGGCGGACGTCCAGCCCCAGTTCCTTGAGGGTAGTATAACATAAAACCGCGCCATCTCCAATAAGAATTTGCGGTTTCCCGTCTCTTTTTAATTCCTCTCCCAGTTCCCCCAGGCTGATGGCCCGGTCGGGAGCCAGCCGCTCCAGCTTTTCCCCATCGCCCCGGAAGCGGGCGTTGTAGACCTGATGGCGCCGGGCGTCCATCACCGGGCAGATCTCCATACCCATGTGGGCCGCCGTCCAGGCCATGGCCTCCAGGGTGGAGACCCCGGCGCAGGGCTTCTCTCCCGGCCAGGCCAGGCCCTTGGCTGCCGCCACGCCGATGCGCAGCCCGGTGAAGGAGCCGGGCCCCGCCGCCACCGCGATCAGATCCATCTCCTCCAACGCCGCGCCGCAGCTGTCCAGCATATGCTCCAGCATGGGCATCAGGGTGCGGCTGTGGGTCAGGCCGTTGTTCTGAAAGGACTGGGCCACCAGGCGCTCGTCCTCACACAGGGCCACGGAGCAGGCCGTGGCCGAGGATTCTATGGCTAATATCTTCATCTCACTGATTCACCGATCCCTCTCTGCCGATCCGGATGATCCGCTGGCCGTCATTCTCACCCCGGCGGATGTCCACCAGGATGCAGCCCTCCTCCAGCGCCTCGCGGATGTTCTCGCTCCACTCCACGGCGCATACGCCTCCCCGGACCAGGTAGTCCTCCCAGCCGATGTCGTAGAGCTCATCCGCCGAGCCCAGGCGGTACATATCAAAGTGGAACAGGGGCAGCCGGCCGCCCTCGTACTCGTTGACAATGGTAAAGGTGGGGCTGGTCACCCGCTCGCCGATGCCCAGGCCCCGGGCCATGCCCCGCACAAAGGCGGTCTTGCCGGCGCCCAGGTCCCCGGAGAAGGCCACCACCGCCCCCGGCTCCAGACGCCGCGCCAGTTCCTCGCCCAACGCCTCGGTCTCGGCCACGCTGTTGGAACAGTATTCCATGCTCTCTCCCCTTCCAGGTCCTTCCGCCCCGCATCCGCGGCATGGCGCCGGGACGGACCGCCCACGCCGGGCGGCGCTTTTTCATCATTATAACATATGTTTTAAGAAAGCGCAAAACGGTTTACGCTCCCGCGAAAAGGTGGTATGATATAGGGTGTTTCCGGCCCTCCCGCCGGTCATCCATCCGCTCCCGTTTCCGGAAAGGAGGCTTTTCCCCTGTCCTGGTTCACCGATTCCTTCAAAGAGTTTCTCCGCAAGGGCGACCTGGTGCTGCTCTCCCTGTGCCTGGCCGCCAGCGGTTTCGGGCTGGTGCTGATCTACAGCGCCACCCGCTATCTGGACAGCAACCGCAGCGTCATCATTCAGACCGTCGCCATCTTTCTGGGCGTGCTGGTCTATATCGCCATGTCCTCGGTGGACATTGAGCTCTTCGTGGACCGCTCCTGGAAGCTGCTGCTGGCCTTCAACCTGCTCTTCGTCCTCTCCACCCGGGTCCCCGGCCTGGGGGTCAGCCGGGGCGGCAACCTGAGCTGGATCCATATCCCCGGCTTCCCGGTGGACATCCAGCCCGCTGAGATCGTCAAGCTCACCTTTATCCTGCTGCTCTCCTGGCAATGCGCCCGCCTGCAGGAGCGGGGGAAGAACATCAGCAGCATCCCCTCCGTCCTGCAATTGGGGGGCCACCTGCTGCTCATGTGCGGGGCCATCGCGGTGGCATCAGGGGATTTCGGTATGCTCCTGACTTATCTGCTCATCTTCGTGTTCATCCTCTGGGTAGCCGGGGTGAAGAAGCGCTGGTTCCTGCTGGGACTGGGCGGCGCGGCGGGCGGCGTGGGTCTGGTAGCCTGGCTCTTCACCCACTCGCAGCAGTTCCATGACCGCTTCAGCTACATTCTTCTCCGCTTCACCGTTGTGATCGACCATCTGCTGGGCAATCCGGACACCATCCAGGAGCAGACTCTGGGCAAGGGCATGCAGCAGAGCCGCAGCATCCTGGCCATCGGCAGCGGCCAGCTCACCGGCCACGGCTATCTGCAGGGGATCCAGACCCAGAGCTCCTCCAACTGGGCGCTGAACGCCCGCTCCACCGATGAGATCTTCGCCGTCTGCGGTGAGGAATTCGGTCTCATCGGCTGTGTGCTTCTCCTCCTGCTGCTGGGGGCCATCATCCTGCGGTGCGTCTGGGTGGCCCGGCGGGCCTGCAGTCCCCAGTCGGCCTATCTGGTGATGGGCTACGCCGGGATGCTGCTGGCCCAGGTGGGGGTCAATGTGGCCATGTGCCTGTATATCTTCCCGGTGGTGGGCCTGACGCTGCCCTTCATCAGCTACGGCGGCTCCTCCATCATCACCATGTATGCCGCCATGGGCATGGTCTCCAGCGTCAAGATGCGCTCCCTGCCCAGCTGGCTGCGGGACCGCAGCAAATTATAGCAAAACGTCCGAATAACCTCCTTGCTTTGGTACAGACTATGGGTACTCCCATTTTTACCAGACAAGGAGGTCTTTTCTTTGAAACGAAACCCTTCTCCCCGCCGTCTTCTGGCTTTGACGGCCCTGCTCGCCCTGACTCTGGCCGGCTCGCTGCCCGCCTCCGCCCTTCTGTTCGGTACGCAGAAGGCAGAGGCCGCCGGCGAGGCCACTGTGGCCGCCTTCGCCAAGAACGGCCTGCCCGGCGAGACCATCACCTTCTCCCAGGAGGACTTCCGGGTGGAGTCCGGCGGGGACGTGACGCTGGACTCGGTGGTCCTCTCCGCCCTCCCCGACCCGGCCGCCGGCATTCTCACCCTGGGCGATCAGCCGCTGAACGTGGGAGATTCCGTGGCCCGCAGTGCCCTCTCCGGCCTGCGGTTTCGGGCGGCTCAGTCCCCCGCGGCGCCCTCCTCCAGCTTCTCCTTCGCCCCCGTGTTCTCCAACGGCGTCTCCGGCCGGGAGGTGACGGTGGGGCTCTACCTGCTCTCAGAGGCCAACAGCGCGCCGGTGGCGGAAAATCTGGAGCTGAGCACCTATAAGAACACCGCTCTCACCGCCCGCTTCGCCGCCACCGACCCGGAGGGCGACCTGCTCACCTATCAGCTGGTCAGCAAGCCTGCCCGGGGCGCCGTCACCATGCCCGGCGACGGGCAGGACACCTTTGTCTATACCCCCTATGAAAACAAGACCGGGAAGGACTCCTTCACCTATGTGGCGGTGGACGCGGTAGGCAACACCTCCGCCCCGGCCACCGTCAAGATCCGGATCGAAAAGCCCTCCACCAAGGTCACCTACGCTGACCTGGACGGCGTGCCCGCCGCCAACGCCGCCATCCGCCTGGCCGAGAAGAACATTTTTGTGGGCGAGTGTATGGGCGGCCAGTATTTCTTCCAGCCCGACCTGCCGGTGACCCGGGCCCAGTTCGTGGCCATGCTGATGGACACCGCCGGTATGGAGACCCTGGAGGACGTGACCACCACCGGCTTTGCCGATGATACCTCCATCCCCGGCTGGGCCAGGCCCTACGTGGCCTCCGCCCTGAAAAACGGGCTGGTCCAGGGTACTCTGGCCTCCGATGGCCAGGTGGTCTTTCAGCCGGCCAGCATCATCACCCGGGCCGAGGCCAGCGTGCTCCTCAACCGGGTGCTCCGGGTCACCGACGTGGCCCAACCCACCTTCGGCGTGGACCTGAGCGGCGTCCCCGACTGGGCTGTGCAGCCCGCCGCCAATCTGGAGAGCTGCGGCGTGCTCCAGGCGGACGGGAACGGCTCCCTGGGCCTGTCCAGCACCCTCACCCGGGCCGAGGCCGCCGAGCTCCTCTCCGGTGCGCTGGACGTGCTGGAGAGCCGGGAGAGCGGCAGCTGGTTCCCCTGGTGACCTCATAACAGAAGGGCGCATCCATAAAACGGACGCGCCCTTCTCTCTGTCAAAAAGGAAAGCTCCCGCGCTGCATACAAGCGCCGGCGGCGCTACTTTACCCGCAACCGCCGGGCCAGCTCCCCGTCCGGGTCCACGTAGGCGGTCTGATACGTGGTGTAGATCACCATGCCCGGCCGGGCCCCGGCAGGCTTTTTCACGTACTTCACCGGCGTGTAGTCCACCGGCACCTTTTTGCTCTCTCTGGCCTGGGAGTAGTAAGCCGCCAGCGCCGCCGCCTCCTGAAGGCTCCGGGCGTCGGGGTCCTCGCCCCCGGTCCAGAGGATGACATGGGAACCATGGATCTTCTGGGTATGGAACCAGATGTCCCCCCGGGAGGCCATCCGGGTGGTGAGCTGGTCATTCTGGCTGTTGTTCTTGCCCACCGAGATACGCAGCCCGGAGGAGGACCGGAACTCCATGGGCTTTCCGCTCAGCCGCTTTTCCCGCTTGGCGGCGGTCTTTTGCCGGCGGAGGTAGCCCGTGTCGGTGAGCTCCTGGCGGATCTCCTGCAGGTCCCGCTCCCCCTCGGCCAAAGCGATGCTCTCCAGCACGCTGTTGAGGTACTCCAGCTCCTTTTCGCCCTTTTCGATCTGAATGGTGAGCATCTTCTCCGCCGTCTTGGCCCGGTTGTAGTTCTTATAATACTTGGCCGCGTTCTGCTGAGGATAGAGCAGCGGGTCCAGCTTGATCTCGATCTCCCGGCACTCCGGGTCGTAGAAGTCCACCGCCCGCAGCACCTCCATCCCCCGCTCCATCACATGGAGGTTGGAGGTCAGGATGTCCCCCAGCTCCCGCAGCCGCTCCCGGTCAAAGGTGGCCTCCAGCTCCCGCTCCTGATTGGCCAGCTTCCGTGCCACCCGGTCCCGGGCGTTGGTCACCGAGCGGATCAGGTCCTGCCCCCGCTGACGGGTACGCTCGGCCTGGTCCCGGACCTCATAGAAGCCGTCCAGCAGCTCAGAGAAGGACTCGCACCGGCGGCACTCGGTCTCCGGGCCGTACTGGAGGATGGGCAGGAAGGTGAAATCCACCGGCTTGTCCTCCCGGAGCAGCAGATACGGTGCAAAGCGTTTTTCCTTTACATTATTTCGGAGCTTGTCCAGCTCTTCCGCCAGGCGGCCGCTCTGCTCCTCCGAACGGAACACCAGCTCCCGGGCGATCAGGGGAGACAGGCCGGTAAAGCCGTCCAGCAGCACTTTTTCCAGGGATTTTCCCATGGGATTGGCCAGAACGGCAGCCCGCTCCTCCTGCGTACATGTAAAGGGATTAAGCTTGTCGGGTGCAGGAGGCAGCCGGTAGAACATGCCGGGCAGCACCTGCCGCCGGGACGACATGTCTCCGTCCACCCGGCGCAGGCAGTCCACGATGCGCCCGTCGGCGTCCAGCAGGATCAGGTTGGCCCGGCGGCCCATGCACTCCAGCACCAGGCGGCGCTCCACCCGGTCCCCCAGCTCGTCGATGGTCTCCAGCCGGAAGTCCACCAGCCGCTCCATGGGAGGCTGGGTGATGTCCAGAATGCGCCCGCCAATCAGGTGCTTGCGCAGCAGCATACAGAACATGGGAGGCGTGCCCGGATTCTCCCGGGAGAGTTCAGTGAGCTGGGCCCGGGGCTGGCTGGGGCTGGCCGAGAGCAGCAGCTTCACGTTGCCCGCGGCGCCGCGGACATGGAGCACCACATCGTCCCGCCCGGGCTGATAGATCTTGTCGATTTTGCCGCCCAGCAGGGCGGCGCGCAGCTCCTCCACCAGAGCGGAGAGGCAGATCGCGTCCAGAGGCATGGCTTATTCCTCCATCATCTGTTCAAAGAGCTGGTTGAGCCGGCCGGTCTCCCCCCGCAGGTAGAGCCAGCCGAACAGGCACTCCACCGCCGTGGCGGTCTGGTACTCCGCCCGGCTGGCATTCTGGGGCACCGAATGGGGGCTGGTGTTGCGGCCCCGGCGGAACACGCCGCTCTCCTCCTCCGTCAGCAGGGGCAGGATGCGCTCGGCGGCCCTGGCCTGGGCAGGGGCGGCCACATAGCGGACGGTGGCCTTGTGCAGGCCCCGGGCGCTGGCCTTGCCGTGGAGGCAGAGCCAGGCGCGCACCATGACCTCAAAGACGGCGTCCCCCAGGTGGGCCAGTCCCAGATTGCTGATGCCGGCGATCTGATCCGGGCCGGCGTTCAGGTGAAAATAGTCCATAGTCGTTTCTCCTTGTAAGCTTGGGGTCAAACTACCTGGAACAGGTAGAATTTCAGATAGCTGGTCTCGGGCACGTTCCAGAGGATGGGGTGGTCCGGGGCCTGCTGGCGGGCCTCGATCTGCCGCAGGCCCACCCCCGCGTCGGCCGCCGCCGAACGGAGCATCCGCACAAAGCGCTCCTCACTCATAAAATGGGAGCAGGAGCAGGTGGCCAGATATCCGCCCCGGGGCAGCAGCTTCATGGCCCGGTAGTTGATCTCCTTGTACCCCCGGGCCGCGGCCTCGATGGTCCTGCGGCTCTTGGTGAAGGCCGGTGGGTCCAGGATGATGAGGTCGTAGGGATGCCCTCCCTTCCGCTCCAGCTCGGGCAGCAGGTCGAACACGTCGGCGGCCAGGAAGCTCATCCGCTCCTCCAGGCCGTTGCGCCGGGCGTTCTCCCTCGCCATGTCCACCGCCGCCTGGGACACGTCCACGGCGGTGACGTGCTCCGCGCCTCCCATGGCTGCGTTGAGGGCGAAGGACCCGGTGTGGGTGAAGCAATCCAGCACCCGCTTGCCCCGGGCGATGGCGGCCACCGCCCGGCGGTTGTACTTCTGGTCCAGGAAGAAACCGGTCTTTTGGCCGTTCTCCACGTCCACCGCATAGGAGACGCCGTTCTCCACGATGGTGGTAAGGGGGCTGTCCGGGGTGGGCAGTCCCTCCAGCGGGAACCAGCCCTTCCCCTCGCTGAGGCCCTCATGGGCCCGGATGGCCACGTCGTTGCGCTCATAGATGCCCCGGATGACCGCTCCGTCCTCCCGCAGTACCTTGCAGAGCAGGGGGAAGAGCATGGGCTTGCGCTTTTCCATGCCCAGGGACAGGGTCTGGGTCACCAGCAGGTCGTGGAAGCGGTCCACCGTCAGCCCCGGGAAGGTGTCGGCCTCGCCGAAAATGATGCGGCAGCAGTCCGCATCCTCCCCCATCACCGTTTTGCGGTACTCCCAGGCGTAGCGGATCCGCCGCTCCCAGAAGGCCTCGTCAAATTTATCGTTGGCGTTGCGGGAGATGAGCCGCACCCGGATCCTGGACTGCTCGCTGACAAAGCCGGTGCCCAGGTAGCGGCCCTTCCCACTGACCACGTCCACCAGACCGCCGTTTTCATAGGCCCCCTCTATGGATACGATCTCGCCATCATAGACCCAGGGATGTCCCCCCACGATGGCCCGCTCGCCCTTGGGCGTCACGGTGAAGCGCGCAAATGCCCGTTCCTGTTTCATATATCTCTCTCCTGTCACGCCGAATCGGTATGAAGCGGCTGCGTACCGCTCATAATACACCTGTAAGAACAGTTAAGTATACCGCAAAATCCGCTGAAACACAACCGGAAAGGATGACTGCTATGGAATTGCGCTATCCCTACACCCTTCCCCCGCTGCCCTACGGGTATGACAGCCTCGTCCCCTATATCGGGGAGGAGACTCTCCACTTCCACCACGACAAGCACCTTCAGACCTACGTGGACAACCTGAATAAAGCCCTTCAGGACTGCGAGAGCTGTCAGGCCAAAACGCTGGAAGAACTGCTGAGGGATCTGGACGCCCTGCCCGAGCACAAGCGCACCCCCATACGCAACAACGGTGGCGGGGTATACAACCACATCCTCTATTTCAACTGCCTCTCCCCCCAGGGCGGCGGCCGGCCGGAGGGCGGTCTGGGCCTTGCCCTGGAGCGGGCCTTCGGCTCCTTTGAACAGTGGCGCGCCGACATGAAGAACGCCGCCCTGGGCGTGTTCGGCTCGGGCTATGCCTGGCTGGCCGTCGCCCCCGGCCGGAAGCTCACCGTGGTCCAGACCGCCAATCAGGACTGCCCGCTGACCCAGGGACTTTACCCCCTGCTCTGCGTTGACGTGTGGGAGCACGCCTATTATCTGGACGTCCGCAACCGCCGGGCCGAATACGTGGACAATTGGTTCAACGTGATCAACTGGCCCTTTGTGGAGCGGCGGTACGAGCTCTCCCGCTGACCTGCGCCGCCGGGAGCAAGATTTCCCCGCTGAGATGACAGTTTCCCGCTCCCGGCGGGATTTTTACTTGCATTCCGTCTCAAACTGTGTTATAAATAAATTTACATGCAAAGAAGGGGAAAATAGCGGTTTTCGACCCGTCAGAGATCGTCCGTCACCGGCTGAAAGCGGGCGTAGGCGTCCTGCCGCTTGGTTCGCCCCGGAGCGGCCCTGGAGACAGGGACGGATGGCCCCACGTTACCGGGGCAAAAGTGCCCGCGCCGCGCGCGGGAATGCGGGTGGTACCGCGGAAGGCTTGCCTTTCGTCCCAGACACGGGACGGGGGGCTTTTTCTTTTGTCCCGGAGAATTCATTTACAAATGCTTAAAGGAGCGTACGATATGAAAGAGAAACTGGAACAGATCCGCGCCGAAGCGCTCTCCGCCTTCGCGGAGAGCCGCACCGCCCAGGAGCTGGACGCCCTGCGGGTCAAGTATCTGGGCAAGAAGGGCGAGCTCACCGCCGTTCTGAAGATGATGGGCAAGCTCTCCGCCGAGGAGCGCCCCGTCATCGGCCAGCTGGCCAACGACGTGCGTGAGGCCCTCTCCTCCGCCCTGGAGGCCAGCCAGAAGGCCCTGGCCCAGGCCGCCCTGGAGCAGCAGCTGGAGTCCGAGGCCCTGGATGTGACCATCCCCGGCAAGGAGGTCAGGGCGGGCCACAAGCACCCCATGTACATTGCCCTGGACGAGATCAAGGACATCTTCGTGGGCATGGGCTTCACGGTGCTGGACGGCCCTGAGATCGAGCTGGCCACCTATAACTTTGACAAGCTCAACGCCGAGGAGGGCCACCCCTCCCGTGACTGGTCCGACACCTTCTATTTCGACGCCGACAGCCGGGTGATGCTCCGCTCCCAGACCTCCCCCATGCAGGTGCGGGCCATGGAGACCATGGAGCTGCCCATCCGCATCATCGCCCCCGGCCGCGTCTACCGCAAGGACGAGGTGGACGCCACCCACTCCCCCATGTTCCACCAGGTGGAGGGCATGGTCATCGACAAGGGCGTCACCATGGCCGACCTGAAGGGCACTTTGAACACCGTGATGGAAAAGCTCTACGGTGAGGGCACCGTCACCCGCTTCCGTCCCCACCACTTCCCCTTTACCGAGCCCTCCTGCGAGATGGACGTGCAGTGCCACAAGTGCGGCGGCAAGGGCTGCCCCACCTGTAAGGGCGAGGGCTGGATCGAGGTGCTGGGCGCCGGCATGATCCACCCCAACGTGCTGCGGATGGCCGGTATCGACCCGGAGGTCTACTCCGGCTGGGCCTTCGGCATGGGCCTGGAGCGCATGGCCATGCGCCGCTTCAAGATCGCCGACCTGCGCCTCATCTTTGAGAACGACGTCCGCTTCCTGGAGCAGTTCTGATCCCATCCGGACTGACTCAGCGCATTTTGCAGGGCCCCGCGGGGCCGTCCCTTCGCCGTCCCACGCAGGGGCCGCTCAAACAACGAAAACAAGGGAGTTTTATATATGAATCTGTCTCGAAAGTGGCTCAATGAGTTCGTCACCGTTGACGCCGATGATAAAGAATTTGCCGAGGCCATGACCCTCTCCGGTTCCAAGGTGGAGACCACCGAGGACCTGGGGGCCGAGATCTCCAACGTGGTGGTGGGCCGCGTCCAGTCCATGGAGCGCCACCCCAATTCCGACCACATGTGGATCTGCCAGATCGACGTGGGAAAGGACGAGCCCGTCCAGATCTGCACCGGCGCGTGGAACGTCCACGTGGGCGACCTGGTGCCCGCCGCCCTGCACAAGTCCACCCTGCCCGGCGGCAAGAAGATCGAAAAGGGCAAGCTGCGGGGCGTGCTCTCCAACGGCATGCTCTGCTCTTTGAAGGAGCTGAACCTGGACGAGCGGGACTTCCCCTACGCCGTCATCACCGCCGCCGCCCTCCTCAACGACTACAAGCCCCTGGACCCGGAGAAGCCCTCTGTTCCCGCCGACGTGCAGCCCGGCCACAAGATCTACGGCCCCGTGGCGGCCGCCCGGGTGCTGGAGTGTACCACCGTCTCCTACGGCCTGTATCATGTGGTGCTGGACCTGAACGGCTCCACCGCCGCGGTGGACAGCCCCTGCATGAACCTGCATGAGGGGGACATGGTCGCCTACAACACCAAGAGCGGGACCATCTGCACTCTGGCCGACCTCCACGCGGAGCAGGCCGAGTTCCCCCACTGCATCACCGACGGCATCTTCATCCTGAACGAGGACTGCAAGCCCGGCGATGACATCAAGCCCGTCATCAACGCCGACGACCACGTGGTGGAGTTCGAGATCACTCCCAACCGGCCCGACTGCCTGAGCATCATCGGCCTTGCTCGGGAGGCGGCCGCCACCTTCGGCCAACCCCTGCGCCTCCATGAGCCGGTGGTGAAGGGCGGCGCTGAGGGCAGCCTCTGCGAGCTGCTGGACGTGGAGACTCCCGCCGCCGACCTGTGCCCCCGGTACACCGCCCGTATGGTGCGCAATGTGAAGATCGCCCCCTCCCCCAAGTGGATGCGGGAGCGGCTGCGCTCCATGGGCGTGCGTCCCATCAACAATATCGTGGACATCACCAACTATGTCATGCTGGAGTACGGCCAGCCCATGCACGCCTTTGACTACCGCTACGTGAAGGGCGGCAGGATCGTGGTCCGCCGGGCCGAGGAGGGCGAGGAGCTGACCACGCTGGACGGCAATGTCCGCAAGCTCAATGCAAACCACCTGGTCATCGCCGACGACACCCGGGCCGTGGGCCTGGCCGGCATCATGGGCGGCGAGAACAGCGAGATTGTCTCCGACACCGTGGACGTGGTGTTCGAGTCGGCCAACTTCAACGGCACCTGCATCCGCAAGGGCGCTCTGGCCCTGGGCATGCGCACCGAGGCCAGCGCCAAGTTCGAGAAGGGCCTGGACATCCTCAACACCCTGCCCGCCGTCAACCGCGCCTGCGAGCTGGTGGAGCTGCTGGGCGCCGGCGAGGTGGTGGACGGCGTCATCGACATCCTCAACTACGTCCCCCAGCCCACCGTCCTGAAGCTGGAGCCCGAAAAGATCAACGCCCTGCTGGGCACCGACGTGTCCGCCGACGAGATGGCGGCCATCCTGCGCAGGCTGGACTTCACCGTAGAGGGTGATCAGGTCACCGTGCCCTCCTGGCGGGGCGATGTGAAGGAGATGGCCGACCTGGCCGAGGAGGTTGCCCGGTTCCACGGCTATAACAACATCCCCACCACCCTGATGCGGGGCCAGACCACTCTGGGCGGCTACTCCGCGGCCCAGCAGCTGGAGCGGAGCCTGGGCGCCGTGTGCCGTACCTGCGGATATGACGAGATCATCACCTACTCCTTTATCTCCCCCACCGCCTATGACAAGATCCGCTGGCCCGGCGATGACGCCCGGCGCAAGTCCTTCAAGATCCTTAACCCTCTGGGCGAGGACACCTCCATCATGCGCACCACTGTGCTCCCTTCCATGCTGGAGATCCTGACCCGGAACTATAACTTCCGCAACAAGTCCGCCAAGCTCTATGAGATCGGCCGTGTCTACCTGCCCGGCGGCGACGACGGCTTGGCCGTGGAGAACAGGGTGCTCTCCCTGGGTGCTTACGGCGAGGACATGGACTTCTTCGTTCTCAAGGGCGTGGTGGAGGCTATCCTCCGGGAGATTCGTGCCGGGGACGTATCCTTCATCCCCTGCAAGACCAATCCCTCCTACCATCCCGGCCGGTGTGCCGAGGTGTACGCGGGCGACCGCCGCATCGGCGTGTTCGGCCAGATCCATCCCCTGACCGCCCGGAACTACGGCGTGGACGCCGAGCTCTATTGCGCCGAGCTCTCCTTCGAGCAGCTGCTGTGCGCCAAGGGCGCCGACCCCGAGTATGTGCCCCTGCCCAAGTTCCCCTCGGTCACCCGTGATATTGCCGTGGTGTGTGACGAGTCTGTCACCGTCGGCACTCTGGAAGCCGCCATCAGGAAGGGGGCCAGGGGCCTGCTGAAGGACTGCGCCCTGTTCGATATCTACCGGGGCAAGGGCGTGGACGAGGGCAAGAAGAGCGTAGCCTTCAACCTGATCCTCCGCTCTGACGACCGCAGCCTCACTGCCGAAGAGGCCGATGAGGATGTGAAGAGTATCCTGGAGACTCTGGAAAAGGACTGCGGCGCTGTCCTGCGCTGAGCCTCACCCGGCCTCTTCGGGGCCCCGCAAAGCGGGGCGCGCGCCAGCGTGTACAAGCGTTTTGCGCAGCAAAACCTTGGCGCAGGCGGAATTCACTTCCGCCGAGCATGTAAAATATCCCCGGGCCCCATTTGATGCCCCATCAAATGGGAATGGCCGATGAGGATGTGAAGAGTATCCTGGAAACCCTGGAAAAGGAGTGCGGCGCTGTCCTGCGCTGAGTTCCAAATTCCTTAACGTTTCATAAATTTTGGCATTTTCCTCTTTACACTCGGGTGTTTTTCGGGTAAAATGATAAAGGTTATGAACGAAGGGAGGTATGATGTCATGGCAAATGATTACACACGCAGATTCAGCCTCAGTTATGAGAAGGATCAAGAGATCAAGGACATCCTGACCTCTGTCTATAATTCGCTGCGGGAAAAAGGATATAATCCCATCAATCAGATCGTAGGCTATATTCTCTCTGAGGACCCGACCTATATCACCAACTACAACAACGCCCGTGCGCTGATCCGCAAGCTGGACCGTGACGAACTGCTCCAGGAGCTGGTCCGGCATTATCTCAACAGCTGAATACGCTCCAACGCCCGGATCGCACAGCGATCCGGGCGTTTCCCTTGCAGTTTCCGGAAAAAAGTAGTATCATCTTGTTAGAATCCGGCGGTGAAGCCGTCATTGTTATGAGGTGAACGATCATGGAATTTTTTGATGTTGTTTCCTAGCGCTACAGCCACCGTACCGCGTTTCTGGATCAGCCCGTGCCCGACGCCGATGTGCATAAAATCGTAGAGGCCGGCATTCAGGCTCCCTCCGGCCAGAACTGCCAGACCACCTCCTTCGTGGTGGTCACCGACCCGGAGCTGCGCAAGGGCATCTCCGAGCTGCTCTCCACCCCCGCCACCCAGACCGCTCCGGTGATCCTGGTGGTCCTCTCCGAGCATGTGGTCGCCCCCTGCGGCATGTCCTTTGAGGTGGAGGATTACGCCGCCGCCGTGGAGAACATGCTCCTGGCCGCCACCGCCCTGGGCTACGCCACCGTGTGGATGGACGGCATGACCAAGGCCCCCGTGGCCAACGCCGCCATCGCCAAGCTGCTCAACGTGCCCGAGGGCAAGACGGTCCGCACCATTCTCCCTCTGGGCGTCCCGGCCGAGACTTCTGCTCCCAAGCCCCGCAAGTCCTTTGAGGAGCGGGCCTCCTACAACCGCTTCTGAGATCGCTGGCACAGGCCGGAGAGACATGTACCGTCTCTCCGGCCTGTTTCTGCTGTTTTATGGATAGAACATATGTTTGACAATCATCCCCGCTTGCAGTATACTGGGGATGGAACCAACCATGGAGAGGGGGCAGCGGCATGGACCGCGTCATTCTGCACTGTGATCTCAACAGCTTTTTCGCGTCGGTGGAGCTGCTGGACCACCCCGAGCTGCGGGACCGTCCGGTGGCGGTCTGCGGCGATCCGGACAGCCGCCATGGCGTCATTCTGGCCAAGAACGAACCGGCAAAGAAGTACCAGGTCAAGACCGCCGAAACCATCTGGCAGGCCCGGCGCAAATGTCCCGATCTGATCCTCCTCCCCTCCCACCACGAGAAATACCGTCAGTTCTCCCGGGCGGTCAACGCCGTCTATGACCGGTACACCGACCTGGTGGAGCCCTTCAGCATCGACGAAAGCTGGCTGGACATGACCGGCTCTCTCCACCTCTTCGGCGGGGATGGAAAAGCGGTGGCCGACGACATCCGTGCCGCCGTCCGGCGGGAGACCGGCCTCACCCTGTCCGCCGGGGTCTCCTTCAACAAGGTCTTTGCCAAAATGGGCAGCGACTACAAAAAGCCGGACGCCACCACCGTCATTTCCCGGGAAAACTACCGGGAGCTTCTCTGGCCCCTGCCTGTGACCGACCTGATCTTCGTGGGAAGGGCCGCCGCGCGCACGCTGGAGGGCTACGGTGTGCGCACCATCGGCGACCTGGCCCGCTTTGACAAGGAGGCCCTGGTCCGTATCCTGGGCCGCCAGGGGGCCACCCTTCACGACTATGCCACCGGGGCAGAGCATAGTCCCGTCATCCCACTGCGGGACATGCCGCCCCCCAAGTCGGTGGGCAACGGCTTTACCTTCCCCCACAATCTGGTGGGGTGGGAAGAGCTGCGCTCGGGCGCGGCCGCCCTCTCCGACAGCGTGGCCGGCCGCCTGCGGGACGTAGGCATGAAATGCACCACCGTCCAGGTCACCATCCGGGACCCGGATTTCCGGGACATCTGCCGCCAGATCCGGCTCTCCGCCCCCACCTTCGTCACCCGTGACATCCTGGACGCGGCCTTTGGGCTCATCCAGTCGGCCTGGCGCCCCAGCGCCCCGGTGCGGGCCCTCACCGTCACCGCCCAGAACCTGATCCCCGAGGGGGAGGCCGCCGAGCAGCTGGACCTCTTCTCTGCCGGCGCCGCCCCCCGCCGGGACAAGCTGGAGCGGCTGGAGAAGGCCGTGGACGGAGTGCGGAAGAAATATGGCCGGAGCGCTCTCTCCCTGGCCTCCTCCGTCACAGGGAACTCCCTTCCCCGGGAGCAGGACCCGGACAAGCCCCCCACATAAAAATGCCCCGCCTGAAGACGGAACAATCCGTCCCCGGCGGGGCGCTTATGTTTTATGTCTTATTTGGCCTCGTAGATGGCCTTCATGCCCTTGTAAGTCATGTAGCAGTCCAGCTTGGAGACAGTCTCGAAGGGGGCGTGCATGGAGAGCACAGGCACACCGGCGTCGATGGTGTCGATGTCCCGGTTGGCCATGTAGCAGGCCACGGTGCCGCCGCCGCCGGCGTCCACCTTGCCCAGCTCGGCCATCTGCCAGAGGACGCCTGCGTCATCCAGGGTACGGCGCACATAGGCCACCACTTCAGCCGCGGCGTCAGAGGAGCCGGACTTGCCCCGGGCGCCGGTATACTTGGCAAGGCCCATGCCGTAGTTCACCCGGGCGCTGTTGCGCTTTTCATACACGTCGGCAAAGTTGGGGTCATAGGCGGCAGTCACGTCGGCGGAGAGGCAGAAGGACTTCTCATAGCAGGCCTTCAGGGGCACCTTCTGGGTGTCGCACAGGTCGGACATGAAGGTGTCAAAGGCGGCAGACTGCATGCCGGACACGCCCTCGGAGCCGATCTCCTCCTTGTCAGCCAGGATGCACACGGCGGTACGCTCAGGCTCCCGGACCTCCAGGATGGCGGCAAACTCGGCGTAGGCGCACACCCGGTCATCGTGGCCGTAGGCGCCGATGAGGGAGCGGTCAAAGCCCACGTCGCTGGCCCGGAAGGCAGGAACGACCTCCAGCTCGGCGGAGATGAAGTCCTCCTCCACGATGCCGTACTTCTGGTTCAGGATGTCCAGCACGGCCAGCTTCACACGGTCGGCTCCCTCGTCATCCTTGAAGGGGCGGCTGCCCACCAGGATATTCAGATTCTCGGCGGGGATGGCCTCGCCCAGGGGGCGCTTGGACTGCTCCGCGCCCAGGTGGGGCAGCAGATCGTCCACCGTGAACACCGGGTCGCCGGCGCCGGCACCGATAGCCACCTTGAGCACCGAGCCGTTCTTCAGTGCGATGACGCCGTGGAGCTCCAGGGGGATGGTCACCCACTGATACTTGCGGATGCCGCCGTAGTAGTGGGTCTTGAAGAAGGCCAGCTCGCTGTCCTCATAGAGGGGGTTGGGCTTCAGGTCCAGGCGGGGGGAGTCGATATGGGCCGCGCCGATGTTGACGCCCTCGCTCAGAGACTTGCGGCCGATGACAGCCAGCATCAGGCCCTTGCCCCGGTTGGAGCGGTACACCTTGTCGCCGGCCTTGAGCTCCATGCCCCGCACAAAGGGCCGGAAACCCTGGGCTTCGGCCTGTCGGATGGCCTCGTCCACGCACTCCCGCTCGGTCTTGCCGGCATCCAGAAACTTCTTATACGCCTCGCAGTAGGTCCGCACCGCGGCCTCCTCGTCGGCGGAGATGCGGTCATATCCGTTCTTGGGCGCGTAGCACAGGGCTTCCCGCCGCAGCTCGCCCACAGTCTTTTTCTTGTCTTCCACAGGCAGTTCCTCCTTATTTCATAGTAAGCGGTACATACACACCGTAGGCACCGCGGAGACATCGCGTATTATCGTACCATAAAAACGCGGACATTTCCAGTGATTTACCGAAAATGTCCGCGCCTTCTATGCTTCGGTCAATATCTCACGCATCAGGGCCAGTGCCCGGGCGGCAAACTGCTCCGGGCTGTCCTCCGGCCCGTTCTCCAAAAGGAAGTCACAGTTGGCCCGGAAAAAGTCGTCCCCCTTCTGGGCGTCGGCCCGCTTCCGGGCGTACTCCTCCGAAATGCCCTCCCGGGCCATGATCCGGCGGATGCGCAGCTCCTTGGGGGCCAGAACGCCTACCACCGCATCGCACCAGTTCCCCAACCCGCTCTCGATGAGGGAGATGGCGTCGATGGCCACAGCGGCCTTTCCATCCCGCTCCGCCTGCGCTGTCCGGCGCTTCAGCTCCTCCAGCACAAAGCGGTGGGTGATGCCGTTCAGATCGGCCAGGGCCGCCGGGTCGGCAAAGACGATGGTCCCCAGCTTTTTCCGGTCCACCTGACCGTCCCCGTTCAGGATCTCCGCCCCAAAGCGGCTTGTCAGTGCCTCCCGCAGCGGGGCGCTGGAGGCAAGCAGCTCATGGTACACCGCGTCTGCATCCAGAATGCAGACATTCAGCTGTTCCAGTGCCCGCAAAGCCGTGGTCTTGCCCGCCCCGGTGGGGCCGGTGATGCCGATGATCTTCATAGGATGCCTCCTCGCTGCGGGCGGGGCCTTACCCCTGCTCCCCGGCCTTGAGCCGCTCGGCCTGGTCGGCGGTGACCAGCGCGTCGATGAGCTCGTCCAGGTCGCCGTCCATCACGGCGTCGATCTTGTAGAGGGTCAGGCCGATGCGGTGGTCGGTGACCCGGCCCTGGGGGAAATTGTAGGTGCGGATGCGCTCGTTGCGCATGCCCGAGCCCACCTGGCTGCGGCGCTGGCTCTCAAATTCGCTGTTCACCCGCTCCTGCTCGGCCTCGTAGAGCATGGAGGCCAGGATACGCATGGCCTTGTCCCGGTTCTGGAACTGGCTGCGCTCCTGCTGGCACTCCACCACCGTACCGGTGGGCTTGTGGATGAGACGCACCGCGGAGGAGGTCTTGTTCACGTGCTGTCCGCCGGCGCCGGAGGAACGGAATACCTGCATCTCGATGTCGGCGGGGTTGAGCTGCACGTCCACCTCCTCCATCTCGGGCAGCACCGCCACGGTGGCGGTGGAGGTGTGGATGCGCCCGCCGCTCTCGGTCTCGGGCACCCGCTGCACCCGGTGGACGCCGCTCTCGAATTTCAGCCGGGAGTAGGCCCCCTCCCCCTCGATGACCATGGACAGCTCCTTCACGCCGCCCAGCTCGGTCTCGTTCAGGTTGGCCAGCTCCACCTTCCAGCCCCGGGCCTCGGCGTACATGGAGTACATGCGGTGAAGGGAGTGGGCGAAGAGGGCGGCCTCCTCGCCGCCCACGCCGGCCCGGATCTCCATGATGACGTTCTTTCCGTCATTGGGGTCTTTGGGCAGCAGCAGAATCTTGAGGTCCTGCCCCAGCTCCTCGATGTCCGCCTTGGCCTGGGCGAACTCCTCCCTGGCCATCTCGGCCATCTCAGGGTCGCCCATCAGCTCCTGGGCGTCAGCCATGTCCTGCCGCCTTTGGTTCAGCCGCCGGTAGGCGGAGACCACCGGCTCCAGCTCCTTCTGTTCCCGGTTGAGCCGGGTCACCAGGGCCGGGTCGTTATAGGTCTCGGGGGCGTTCAGCTGGGCCTCCAGCGCCTGATAGCGCAGGTCCAGCGCCTCCAGCTTGTCGTTCATAGCCTCTCCTCCTGTGGTCGTTTCAATGGCTCACCGGTCCAGCAGCCAGGACTTGAGCAGGGCCGGGGCCTCCCGCACGTAGCTGTTCACCCGGGAGGGCAGATGGCTGGACGGGGCTGCCAGGGTGGAGAGCTGATACGTCCCCTCCCATACCCGGCCAAAGAGCATCCGCACCCGGGCCAGATGGAATCCGTTGGACACCACCAGTATCTGCCCCATCTCTTCCCGGTGCTCCCCCTGCTTTAAAAGCGCGAAGGTGTTGTTCAGGTTCTCCCAGGTGTTGTGGGACTGCTCTTCCATCAAAATCCGGCCGCCGTCCACACCGTGGGCGGTGAGGTAGTCATACATGCACCGGGCCTCGGAGATATGCTCGTCCCGGCCCTGCCCGCCGGAAACCACCACGGTCATCTCCGGGTGGTCCTCCAGATAGTCCAGGGCGGTGTCCAGCCGGTCCTGGAGCAGCACTGACGGGCCCCAGGGCTTGACCTGGGCCCCCAGGATCACCATGATCTGCGGAGAACCCCTGATCTCGCTGCGGTCCCCTGAGAGCACCAGCCCCTCCAGCACGCCGAAGGCCATACAGGCCAGCAAAATCGCGGCTGCGACAGCGGCGCGCAGAGCACGCCGCGCCCTGGGCGGGCAGCAGCAGGAGAGGCCCCATACCGCCGCCAGAACGGCGAAGGCCCCCAGCACCAACCCGATGAACCGGAAAGCCCCCGAGGCGAAAAGATACGTCAGCACCGCAGCCGCGGCCAGCAGCGCCGCGGGCAGAAAGACGAACGGGCTCGCCTTCCGCGCACCCCCGCTCACGACTGAGCCTCCTCCAGGGCGGCAGAGAGCTCCTCCCACTTCTCGTAGAGGGCGGAGAGCTCCCCCTCCAGCGCCTCCTTCTGCTCACACAGCTCCTGCAGGCGCACGTAGTCGGTGGCGGCCTCCTCCATCTGGGCGCTCAGGGTCTCCAGCTGCTCCTCCGCTTTGGCCACCTCCCGCTCGGCGGCGCTCACCTGCTTTTCCAGCATCTTGGTGCCGCCGGTGCGCTTTTTGGCAGGTGGCTCCGGTGCAGGCTCCTTCTTCCCCGCCGCCGGACGGGCGGGCGCGGCCCTAGCTGCGAGCTCCAGCTGCTTCTGCCGCTCCTGGAATTCCCGGAATTCCTCAAAGGTACCCCGGAAGTCGATGATATGCCCGTCCTGGATCATCCAGATCCGGGTGGCAAACTGTTTGATGAAATAGCGGTCGTGGGAGACGAAGAGCAGCGTCCCCTCGTAGTCGGTGACCGCCTCCTCGATCCACTCCCGGGAGGCGATGTCCAGATGGTTCGTAGGCTCGTCCAGAATGAGCAGGTTGATCTTGTCGTCCATCAGCATGCACAGCCGCAGGCGGCTCTGCTCGCCGCCGGACAGGGCGGACACCGGCTTGAACACGTCCTCCCCCCGGAAGTTGAAGGAGGCCAGCCGGTTCCGGGCGGTCTGGGTGGTGCAGTCCTGGGCGTAGAGCATGGTGTCCACCAGGTTGCGCTCCGGCCGGTCAAAGTGGATGATCTGGGGCAGATAGCCGATCTTCACCGTAGGGCCCCGGCGGATCTTGCCGCTGTCGGGCAGCTCCTCCTCCATGATCATCTTGATGAAGGTGGATTTGCCGGTGCCGTTGTCCCCCAGCAGGGCGATGCGCTCGCCCCCCTCCACCAGCAGGTTCACGTCCCGGAACAGGGTGCGGCCGTCAAAGCCCTTCTCCAGTCCCTTGATGAACAAAACCTCGTCGCCCTGGAAGTCCCGCTCGCCGAAGCGGATATCCAGCCGCCGCTCCTTTTTGGGCTTGTCGGTCTTTCGCAGACGCTCGATGCGCTTTTCCATGGAGAAGGCCCGCTTGTGTAGCTTGTCGTTGCCCATGAAGGCCCACAGGTGGAGCTTATCCGCCGCAGTCTGGAGCTGCTCGATCTTGGCCTGCTCCTTCTCGTACTGCTTGAGCTTCTCCTCGTACCGCCGCTCCTTCTCCACGGCGTAGAAGCTGTAGTTGCCGGGGTAGAACTCGGCCTTTCCGTCCTGGATCTCGATGACCCGCTTCACCACCCGGTCCAGGAACCAGCGGTCGTGGGAGATGGCCAGAACGGTGCCCTTGTACCTGTCCAGGTACTCCTCCAGCCACTCGGTGGCCCGCAGGTCCAGGTGGTTGGTGGGCTCGTCCAGCAGGAGGATGTCGGTGTCTTCCAGAATGAGCCGTGCCAGGTTCACCCGGGTCTTTTCTCCGCCAGACAGGGAGGAAAAGAGCTGGCCGCGCATGTCCTGGGAGATGAGCAGGCCGTTGCAGACCTTATTGAGCTCGGTGTCGGTGTCGTAGCCGCCTGCCGCCTCAAAGGCGGCGGAGAGTTTATCGTACCGGCGCAGGATGGCGCTGTCGCTGTCATGGGCCATCCGCTCAGTCAGCTCCGCCATCTCCCGCTCCATGGCGTGGAGCCGCTCAAAGGCGGTCTGGAGCACGTCGTACACCGTGTACTCCGGCGGATACACCGGGATCTGGGAGATCAGGCCGATCCCCTTGCCCGGGGCGATGGCCACCTCTCCCTCGTCGTAGTCCAGCTCTCCGGTGAGGATCTTGAAAAGGGTGGTCTTGCCCGCGCCGTTGCGGCCCAGCAGGCCCACCCGCTCCCCCTGGTCGATCTGGAAGGTGAGGCCGTCTAAAATTTTCGTGCCGACCTCGAATTCCTTTACCAGGCCGGATACCGATATATCGATCATGTCTGTCTCCTCATCAGTCCTGTTCGGCGGTTCCTCCGTCCGCTTCTATGATATGGAAGCCGGCCGCCTTGTTGAGCCGGTTGCAGACCGCCAACCCGATGCCGCTCCCGTCGGGACACATGGCCCAGATGGCGGCTACATCGGTATGGTCGAAGGCCCGCAGGGCGTCGAACACCCGCCGGGCCTGCTCCTCCGGGTCGGACGCCGGGCCGATGCACTGGGTAGGATGGCCCTCGAACAGCGGACGGAACTCGTTAAAGCAGATGACCCCGTCCCTGTCCCCGATGCGGCGGCGGATGGTGCGGGCGGCCTCGGCCGCTTCTCCCCGCACCACGGTCACCGGCGCCTTGGGCGCGTAGTGGCGGTACTTCATGCCCGGGGCCCGGGGATGCTCGTCCTTCCCCATGGGGCGGAGGACGGCGTCGTCCACCGCCACCTCCCCCAGCACGCTCCGGAGCTGCTCCAGGGTGATCCCGCCGGGCCGCAGCAGCCGGGGCGGGGTTACGGTCAGGTCGATGATGGTGGACTCCACGCCCACGGTGCAGCTCCCCCCGTCCACGATGCCGTCGATCTTCCCGTCCATATCCTCCAGCATGTCGGCCATGTTGGTGGGGCTGGGCCGGCCCGAGGTATTGCCGGACGGGGCGGCCACCGGCACGTCCGCGGCCGCCAGGATGGCCCGGCACACCGGATGGGCCGGACAGCGCATGCCCACCGTGTCCAGTCCGGCGGTGACCACGTCGGGCACCACGGCCTTGCGCCGCAGCACCATGGTCATGGGGCCGGGCCAGAAGCGCTCCGCCAGGCGGTAGGCGCTCTCGGGCACGGCCTGGCAGTACCGCTCCAGCCAGTCGGCGGAGGGGATGTGGAGGATGAGGGGGTTATCCTGGGGGCGGCCCTTGGCCTCAAAGATATGGGCCACCGCCTCCGGGTCCAGGCCGTTGGCCCCCAGCCCGTATACCGTCTCGGTGGGGATGCCCAGCAGGCCTCCCCGCTTTATGATGGCGGCGGCGGAGGCGATCTCCTCCGCACTCAAACGTTGTGTGATCAAATCCTGTCACCTGATTTCCCGGGTACGGCGGCCCTTACCCGTAGATGGGGGATTCCATCCCCGCCAGCTCAATGGTGGTATCGGCGGGAAAATGGGCCTTTTCCAGATAGCTGCGCACCGCCATGATGCCGTACTTGGGATTGGCCCGCTCGTCCTCCAGCTCCAGCTCCAGCCAGCTCCGGTCGCCGTCGCTGCCTGAGCCGGTGAGCCAGCCGTCCTCCTCCAGGACAAAGGCCACCTCTTTTTTCATGCGCTCCAGGTCCATGCCCTCGGGCAGGGCGGTAAAATGGATGCAAAGTTCCATGCTCGTGTTCTCCTTCTGCCGTGCGCCGGCGTCCCGGATGGGGCGCGGCGCAGTCTCAAAAGGCCGCGGACTCCTTCTGAGGGCGTCCGCGGCCTGCTTTTCCTTCTCTTACGCCTCTTTGGTAATGCTCTTGAGATATTCCACCAGGTCCTCAAAGGCCATCCCGCGGGAGGCTTTCACCAGAACGGTGGCGCCCGGCCGCACCACGGCGTCCAGCACCTGGTGGGCGCTCTCCTTGTCGGGGCAGTAGTAGGCCTCGGCCACGCCGCCGGCCCGGGCCGCGTCGTAGATGTGCTTTGCCAGCTCGCCCACGGCCACCAGGCAGTCCACGCCCACCTTGCTCAGGTACTCGCCCACGCCGGCGTGAAGGGCGGGAGCCAGGGGACCCAGCTCGAACATGTCGCCCAGCACTGCCACCTTGTACTCAGCCTTGGCATTGGACAGCACCCCTACCGCCGCCCGCATGGACTGGGGATTGGCGTTGTAGGTATCATTGAGGATGGTGATCCCCTCGGCCCGGTGGATGATGTCCATCCGCATCTTGGTGGGGGCAAAGTGGAGCACGCCGTCCACAATCTCCTTCTGGCTCAGGCCAAAGTGCTCGCCCACCGCCATGGCCATCAGGGTGGGATAGATCATATGCTCGCCCAGGGCGGGGATCTCCACCCGGCAGTCCATACGGGGGGTAGTCACCCGGCAGGTCATGTGGCTGCTTCCGTCGCTGACCACATCGCCGGCCCGGTAGTCCAGACCCTCGCCGGAACCGCACCACACCGTCTCATAGGGCAGCGCGGGGGCCAGGGAGCGCAGCAGCGGGTCGTCGCCGTTGAGGACCACGAAGCAGTCCTTTTTGGCGTGGTGGAAGATCTCGCTCTTGGCCTTGAGGATGTTCTCCCGGGAGCCGAAAAACTCGATGTGGGAATCGCCCACGTTGGTAATGAGGGCCACATCGGGCTCCACGATGTCAGAGAGGTAATCGATCTCCCCGGCGTGGTTCATGCCCAGCTCCAGCACGGCGATCTCATGCTCCCGCGTGAGCCGCAGCAGGGTCATGGGCACGCCGATATCGTTGTTCAGGTTGCCCTCGGTCTTGAGGACGTTGAACTTCTCCCCCAGTACGGCGGCCACCATGTCCTTGGTGGTGGTCTTGCCCACCGAGCCGGTCAGCGCCACAAAGGGGATATTGAACTTCTGCTTATAGTGCTTGGCCAGGTCCCGCAGGGCCCGGCTGGTATTGGCCACCTTAATGTAGAATTTGCCGGGCAGGTAGCTCTCCCGCTCCCGCTGGGTAAAGCAGCCGGCGGCGCCCCCTTCCAGTGCGGAATTGATATAGGCGTGTCCGTCGAACCGCTCGCCGGACAGAGGCACGAAAAGCGAGCCGTCATGGATGGTGCGGCTGTCGGTCTCCACCCGGGTAATCTCCCGGTCCAGGTCGGTATAATCGCCCAGCATATGGCCGCCCACGACCTCCATGATCTCGCGTACGGTGATGGCTTCCATCGAATCTTCCTCCATGGACCCTCGGTCCTCTTATTTTTTCTCTCTCCGGGCCTCCAGGGAGGCGTCGATGATCTTCTGGCACAGGGTGTCGTAGTCCACGCCGGCGGCCGCCGCCTCCTGGGGCAGCAGGCTGGTGTCCGTCATACCGGGCAGGGTGTTGACCTCCAGGAACCAGGGGCGATCCTCCTTGTCCAGCACAAAGTCGCTGCGGGAATAAGCCGTCAGGCCCAGCAGCTCGTGGATGCGGCGGGCCGCCGAGCGCATCTGGGCCTCGGCCTTGCCATCCACCTGGGCGGGGCAGACCTCCAGCGAGGCGCCGGCCACATACTTGTTTTTATAGTCGTAAAAACCGCTCTTGGGGATGACCTCGATGGGGGGCAGGCTCTCCCCCTCCAGCACGCCGCAGAAAAAGTCCCGGCCCTCGATGTACTGCTCCACCAGCACCCGGTCGGCGTAGCGGCAGCTCTCCCGCAGGGCGGCATGGAGCTCTTCTCCGGTATGACAGATGAACACGCCCACTGAGGAGCCGCCGTTGGGGATCTTCACCACGCAGGGCAGAGGCTCGCTCTCCTCCACCTGGGCGATGTCCCGCTCGGTGAGGCGGACCGTTCTCCAATGGGGCGTCAGGATGCCCTCGGCGGCAGCCAGGCTCTTGGTATAGTTCTTATCCATGGCGATGGCGCTGCCCAGGTAGCCCGAGCCGGTGTAGGGGATGCCCATCATGTCGAAGGCGGCCTGGATCCGGCCGTCCTCGCCGCACTCGCCGTGCAGGCCGTTGAACACCACGTCGGCCATCTGGCAGGCGGCCAGCACGCCCTCTCCGAAGAGGCTGTCGCTCTTGAGCCGGCGGGCGGCACGGACGGCGTCCAGATCAGGCGCCTCCTCCTTGATATTCTTGTCAGGCAGCGGCGGCGGCAGGCGGAAAAGCTCCGAAATGGGATGCTCATAGCCCTCCAGTCCCAGATACAGGTCCACCAATGCCACGTTGTGGCCCTTTCTCCGCAGCGCCTCGCATACCATCGCGCCGGAGGAGAAGGAGACGTTTCGCTCCATGCTCAGTCCTCCGGCCAAAACCAATACGTTCATAACACACCTCTATATCATAAGGTCTGGCTCATTCTGACTTCAGTATATGCATACATGGGTGATTATAGCATATCGCGCCGGGATACTCAATGCAAAACCCGCCGGTTTTCCTGTTAAATTGGAAGATCGCTGCTGTTCCTCCCTGCAAAAACACGCCGCAGACCTCTGTCTGCGGCGTGTCCGTCTGTTATATGAGTGAAAGGAGCGCTTACTTCCCGCACTTCTCCTGCAGGTACTTGTCCATGGCCTCGGCGGCCTTCTTGCCGGCGCCCATGGCCAGGATGACGGTGGCCGCGCCGGTGACGGCATCGCCGCCGGCGTACACGCCCTCGCGGCTGGTGGCCATAGTCTCCTCATCGGCCACCAGGCAGCCCTTCTTGTTGGCGTCCAGGCCGGGGGTGGTGGAACGGATCAGGGGGTTGGGGCTGGTGCCCAGGGACATGATGACGGTGTCCACTTCCAGCTCGAAGTTGGAGCCGGGGATCTCCACGGGACGGCGGCGGCCGGAAGCGTCGGGCTCGCCCAGTTCCATCTTCACGCACTCCATGGCGCGGACCTTGCCGTGGCCGTCATCCAGGATTTTGACGGGGTTATTGAGGAACAGGAACTCGATGCCCTCTTCCTTGGCATGATGGATCTCCTCTTTACGGGCGGGCATGGCGGCCTCGTCGCGGCGGTAGAC
Organism: Pseudoflavonifractor sp. HCP28S3_F10; assembly: GCF_052065415.1. Lineage (NCBI taxonomy): Bacteria > Bacillati > Bacillota > Clostridia > Eubacteriales > Oscillospiraceae > Pseudoflavonifractor > Pseudoflavonifractor sp. HCP28S3_F10. The sequence continues at coordinate 65,364 of NZ_JBQHUB010000005.1, forward strand.
CACGTAGACCTTGGCGCCCAGACGCTTGGCGCAGCGGGCGGCGTCCATGGCCACGTTGCCGCCGCCCACAACGGCCACGGCCTGGCTCTTCTTGATGGGGGTGTCATAGCCCTCGCGGTAGGCCTTCATCAGGTTGACGCGGGTCAGGTACTCGTTGGCGGAGTACACACCGGCCAGAGCCTCGCCGGGGATGCCCATGAACATGGGCAGGCCGGCGCCGGAGCCCACGAACACGGCCTGATAGCCGTCCTCGAACATCTCATCGATGGTATAGGTGCGGCCCACGACCACGTTGGTCTCCAGATCGGCGCCCAGAGCCACCAGCTTGTCCACCTCGTTCTGCACGATGGCCTTGGGCAGACGGAACTCGGGGATGCCGTAGACCAGCACGCCGCCGGCGGTGTGGAAGGCCTCGAAGATGGAGACCTGATAGCCCTTCTTGGCCAGGTCGCTGGCGCAGGTCAGGCCGGCGGGGCCGGAGCCCACCACGGCCACCTTGATGCCGTTGGACTCGGGCTTCTTGGGCATGGCGTTGACATTCTCGCGGTACCAGTCGGCCACAAAGCGCTCCAGACGGCCGATGGCCACAGGCTCGCCCTTGATGCCCCGGACACAGTGGCACTCGCACTGGGTCTCCTGGGGGCACACGCGGCCGCTGATGGAGGGCAGGGCGTTGGTGCTGGTGATCACGTCATAGGCGCCCTGGAAGTCGCCCTCGGCCACCTTGGCGATGAACTCGGGGATGCGGATGTTCACGGGGCAGCCGCTGACGCAGGGCTTGTTCTTGCAGTTGAGGCAGCGCTTGGCCTCGTCAATGGCCATCTCGGCGGTGTAGCCCATGGCCACCTCTTTAAAGTTATGGTTACGGACGTCGGGGGCCTGCTCCGGCATCGGGTTCTTGGTCATACTCATGTTAGGCATTTTCGTCTACCTCCCTTAGCGGATCATGTTCTTGGCGAGCTTCTCCATGCGGCAGTCGTGGCGCTCCTTCTCCTGGGCCTCGCGCTCACGGTACACGGAGTTACGGTTCATCAGCTCGTCAAAGTCCACCTTGTGGCCGTCGAAGTCGGGGCCGTCCACACAGGCAAAGCGCATCTTGCCGTCCACGGTGACGCGGCAGCAGCCGCACATGCCGGTGCCGTCGATCATGATGGGGTTCAGGCTGACCAGGGTGCGGATGCCGAAGGGCTCGGTGGTCTTGCACACGAACTTCATCATGGGCACGGGGCCGATGGCGATGACAGCGTCGTACTGCTTGCCGGACTCGATGAGGGCCTTCAGCTTGTCGGTGACGAAGCCCTTCTCGCCGTAAGTACCATCGTCGGTGGTCAGGTAGAAGTTGTCGCAGGCTGCCTTGAACTCGTCCTCCAGGATGACGATATCCTTGGAACGGAAGCCGGCAATGACGTCCACCTCGATGCCCTCGGCATGGAGGTGCTTGGCCTGGGGATAGGCGATGGCGCAGCCCACGCCGCCGCCGACCACGCACACCCGCTTCACGTCGCCCAGCTCGGGACGGGTGGGCTGGCCCAGGGGGCCCACGAAGTCGCGGATGCTGTCGCCCTCGTTCAGGTCGCCCAGCAGCTCGGTGGTCAGGCCCACCTTCTGGAACATAATAGTGATAGTCCCCTTTTCCCGGTCAAAGTCACCGATGGTCAGGGGAATGCGCTCGCCCTCCTCATCCAGACGCAGGATGATGAACTGGCCGGCCTGCGCCTTTTTGGCGATCAGGGGGGCCTCCACCTCCAGCAGGGTCACGCTGGGATTGAGGACCTTCTTTCTCACGATTTTAGCCATACCGAATCGTTCCTTTCCTCCGACGTTGGGACTCCATGCCTCTCCGATGCTGCCGGGCGGCATATGGTCCCTTCGTCTCTTTTCCGCGGCGGACGGCCCGCCGCCTGTCTCCACATACCAAAAGCAAGACCCGTTGGTTTGGAAAATGGCCAAAATATCCCCAATTTCTCCCGCCACGCACATCTTGCCACACAAAAAGATAACAGTTTCCTTCCGTATTGTCAAGAAAGAGAGCGCAGTTTTTTGTAGTTTTTTTCACAATCTTTTTGGAGGCGTTTCCTTTCCTCTTCTTTTATCCCGCTATCTGGGTGAAAAATCTTGCTTCTCCTCCACATAGTTCCACTCTTTTTTGCCATACTGTAACTGAGGTGATAAAACCATGGATCCGACCCGTGACCTTCCCCTGGGCTTCGGCATGGCCCTGATGCAGAACCGGGCCGCCTTCCGCGCCTTCCGCGCGCTGCCGCCGGAGCGGCAGCAGGAGCTCATCGCGCGCACCCGTGCCGTCTCCTTCAGGGAGGAGATGCGCTCTCTGGTGGGCGGCCCGCTGTCCTGAGTGCTTTCCGGCCGTGTTTTATCCCAATTTCTTTTCAAGTTCTCATTGACAGTCCGTTCCCGGTGGATTATACTTAAAATACTGTCCGGACTGGGCATATCTTTTGAAAAGAGGTACAACATGTATACTGACAAGACTATCGTTTGCAAGGACTGCGGTCAGGAGTTCGTCTTCACCGCCGGTGAGCAGGAGTTCTACGCCGAGCGCGGCTTCCAGAATGAGCCTCAGCGCTGCAAGGCCTGCCGTGACGCCCGCAAGGCCGCCCGCGGCGGCTCCAGCGAGCGCCAGATGTTTGACGCCGTCTGCTCCGAGTGCGGCAAGCCCTGCAAGGTTCCATTCCAGCCCCGCGAGGACCGTCCTGTGTACTGCAGCGACTGCTTTGCCAACAGAAGATAATAGATCCGCTTTCTGATGAAGAGGCGCGCCTGACGGCGCGCCTCTTTTTCATGCCCCGGAGGAATTTACATCCCGTTCACAATTGGCCGCATCTTTTTCAGGGCAATTTCAGCTTTCCCTTTTATACTGTGCCATGAAATATCTGGCACAGGAGGCTGATGTCATGCACCTCACAGCAAAAGGGACTTCCGATGTCCCGGCGGCGCCCAGGCCCCGCCGCTCTCTGCCCATCAAGCGTATCGTGATCCTTTTCCTTGTCCTGGCCGTCCTGGCCGCCGGGGCGTTTGGGATCTATTGGCTCTTCTTCCGCGGCGAGGAGGCCGTCGTCCTTACCGAGACCCTGACCTCCGGCAGTCTGGCCACCGCCATCGAGGGCACCGGCGTCACCCTGCCGGCTGACAGCCAGAGCGTCACGGTGGCCTCCACCGCGCAGATCACCAAGGTCTACGTCTCGGCGGGCGACACCGTGGAGGCCGGCGACCTGCTCTACGAGCAGGATGACTCGGAGCTGGACGACCAGATCAGCGATTACAAGGACCAGATCTCCGACCTGCAGGATGACCTGGAGAGCGCCCAAAGCCAGCTCTCCGACCTGCAGAAGACCCTGTCCAACCTGACGGTCACCGCCCCCTTCTCGGGCACCGTCACCCAGGTGGACGTGGAGACCGGCGACGAGGTCCAAAGGGGGACCCGGCTGGCCGTTCTGGTGGACGACAGTAAGATGAAGCTCACCGAGTACTACAGCTACGCCTATGAGGACGAGATCCGCGTAGGCTCCGCGGCCAAGGTGTCCGTGGCCAGCCTGATGCTCAACCTGGACGGTACCGTTACCGACGTGCAGAAGGTCTCCCGCTACACCACCGAGGGCACCAGGTGCTTCGCCGTCACCATCACCGTGGACAATCCCGGCGCCCTCACCGAGGGGATGACCTGCGCGTCCTATGTCCTCTCCCCCACCGGCGAAGAGCTGTGCTCCGCCATTTCCGGCGCTCTGGAGTATAACGCCAGCAAGACCCTCACTGCCCAGGCTTCCGGAGAACTGACCCAGGTGGTCCCGGTGGCCTATGGCACCGTCACCAGCGGGCAGACCCTCTTTGTACTGGACGGCAGCGATTACCGAGACCAGCTCACCAGCGCCCAAAACAAGATCACCCAGACCCAGGAGCGCATCGCCGACTACCAGGAGCAGATCGCAGAGACCGAGGAGAAGCGGGCCGATTACGCCGTGACCGCCGAGATCTCAGGCAAGGTCATCCAGGTAGGCATCACCGAGGGGGAAAAGCCCCGTCAGGCCGGTCAGACCGCCGTGGTCCTTTATAATATGGATACCATGCAGATCATGGTGAACATTGACGAGCTGGACATCGAGCACATACAGACCGGCATGGAGGTGGCCATTTCCCGCTCGGGCTCCAGCAGCCAGCGCGACCAGTCCTTCACCGGCACGGTCACGGCAGTGAGCTATGAGGCCACCAACACCAACGGTGTGGCCTACTTTCCCATCACCATCGAGATCCCCAGCGACGGTACCCTCTCCGCCGGCGTCAATGTATCCTATTCCATCCAGGTGGGTGACACCTCCGAGGGGCTGCTGGCTCCCATTTCCGCCCTGAAGCGGACGGAGGACGGCCAGACCTGCCTGTACATCCAGTCGGACGCCCGGCCGGAAAACGCCCTGGACGTGGAGGATCTGCCCGACGGCTTCTACGCCGTTGCCGTGGAAGTGGGCGAGTCCAACAGCCGGTACGCCCGCATCCTCTCCGGCGCGGAGGAGGGCGATGTGGTCTTTACCCGCTACCAGCAGTCTGCCCCCTCCGGCGGCGACAGTACCAGCCAGGGGGATGAGTCACAGCAGGAGTTCCCCAACGGCCAGATTCCCGACTTCGGCGGCGGCATGCCCGGCGGCAGCATGGGCGGCGGTAATATGGGCGGCATGGGCCGCGGCAATATGGGCGGCATGAGCGGCGGCCCCATGGGTTAGGAGGTGCGGCATGAGTCTCATCCAGCTCGATCAGGTCTATAAGATCTACAGCGAGGGCCGGGAGAATCAGGTCAACGCCCTGGACGGCGTCTCTCTGGAGATCGACCAGGGGGAGTTCGTGGCCATCATCGGCACCTCCGGTTCCGGCAAATCTACCATGATGAACATATTGGGCTGCCTGGATGTGCCCACCTATGGGGACTATTTTCTGGACGGCGTGCCCATCCGCGAAAAGAGCCGCCGTGACCTGGAGATCATCCGCTCCCGTCAGATCAGCTTCATTTTCCAGGGCTACAACCTGATCCCCTCCCTTAACGTCTGGCAGAATGTGGCGCTGCCCATGCTCTACCAGAAGGTCCCGCTCTCTCAGCGGCGGGAGCGGGCCATGGAAGCACTGGAGCGGGTGGAGATCCTTTCCAAGGCCGAAAACCGTCCCTCCGAGCTCTCCGGCGGCCAACAGCAGCGGGTGGCCATTGCCCGGGCCATCGCCACCCGCTCCCCCATTCTCATGGCCGACGAGCCCACCGGCGCACTGGACTCCAAAACCGGCGCCCAGGTCCTCTCCCTCATGCGGGAGCTCAACGCCGGCGGCACCACCGTCATCCTCATCACCCACGACAACGGCATCGCCGCCCAGGCCCGCCGCACCGTCCGGGTGATGGACGGGCGTATCATCCACGACAGCCGGTGGGATGGGAAACTTCTGGGCGGTCTGGAGGGCGCGTGATCCATGAATGCTGTTTTAATGGCTCTGGACTCCATCCGGGAGAAAAAGGCCCGCTCCTTCCTTACCATGCTGGGCATCATCATCGGCGTGGCCGCCGTGCTGGTGCTGGTCGCCCTGGTGTCCGGCTATAACGCGGACATCACCGCCTACTATGAGAAGCTGGGCATCAACAAAGTCAATGTCAGCGTCACCTGGTACGACCGTACCCGGGCGGTGGACGTATACTCCGCCCTGTACGAGTATGGCAACACTACTCTGGGAGACATGGTGGAGGGGGTCTCCCCCTCTGCTTCCACTTCCCTGCCGGTGAAATACCGTTCCGCCACACTGGAAAGCAGCACTGTCTATCTGGGCAGCGACCAGTTCGCGGTCTGCGGCAATTATGTGCTGGAGTCGGGCAGGGACATCAGCGAATTTGATATCCAGCGGCGCAGCAAGGTCTGCGTCCTGGGCTCCTATGTGGCCGACTCCCTCTTCCCCTACACCGACCCCATCGGCCAGACCGTTACCCTGGGGGGCATCCCTTTTACTGTGGTGGGTACCTACTACCAGAAGGACGGCGGACAGGAGGACTCCATGGACGACATGCTCTCTGTCCCCTACAGCCTGGACCGTGAGCTCCTCCAGACTGCCGATGTGACCGAGATCACCGTGAAGGTGGACACCTCTGCCCATGTGGAGACCGTCCTGTCCCGGCTGGAGGTCTATCTGTCCGGTCTGGTCAGCTCCAGCGTGGGCGAATACACCCTGGAGAACGGCAACTCTGCCATGAGTGAGAGCAATGAGGAAATGATTTCCATGAGCGTGGTGCTGGGAGGCATCGCCTCCATCGCCCTGCTGGTGGGCGGCATCGGCATTATGAACATCATGCTGGTCACCGTCACCGAGCGCACCCGGGAGATCGGCATCAAAAAATCCATCGGTGCGCCCCGCAGCGAGATCATTTCCCAGTTCCTGGTGGAAGCCGCCATTCTCAGCGGCATGGGCGGTCTCATCGGCATTGCGCTGGGCTTTGCCCTGTCCCTTATTCTGGGGAAAGCCATGTATGACCTGATATTGCTGCCCAACGCTCTGGTGACCCTTGGCTCCTTCACCTTCTCGGTGGTCATCGGCATCCTGTTTGGCATCTATCCCGCCGTAAAGGCGTCCAACCTCCAGCCCGTGGACGCCCTGCGGGCCGACTAATACTAATTTCAAATTAAATGCTTTCATTTGAAATTCCGTGCGCCATGCGCACTGGTATCATGCGTGCCGCATGATACCGCGTCTCATAAAAACCTGACGCGCTTCGCGCTATAAAAAGCTTTTCAAGTTTTTTATTAGGTTTTAGTATAATGAAAGAGGTGTGTCCCATGAAAAATCGTATTCTGGCCGGGCTGCTGGCCCTGCTGCTCTGCCTGGGCATCGTGGGCGCGGCGGGGACGGCGGCAGGCGCCCAAACCTTCTCCGACGTCAGCGACCCCGACACCGCCGAGGCGGTGGCCGTTCTCTCCGGGCTGGGCATCGTGTCCGGCTATTCCGATGGAAGCTTCCACCCCTCCGCCGCCCTGACCCGGGCCCAGTTCTGTGTGCTGGCCGTGCTGGCCGAGGGCCACGGCGATCAGGTCCGGGGCAGTGCCTACCGCACGCTCTTCTCCGATCTGCCCGCCTCCCACTGGGCCGCTCCCTATGTGAACCTGGCCCAGAGCGAGGGGCTGGTCAGCGGCTACGGCAACGGCACCTTCGGCCCTGACGACCCGGTCACCATGGGCCAGGCTGTCACCATTGTCCTGCGCCTGATGGGCTATTCCACCGATAACGTGGGCCCCTTCTGGCCCCAGGACTACATGGAGAAAGCCGCCGCCCTGGGCCTGACCGACGGCATCTCCAGGACCGGCAGCCAGGCCATTGACCGGGGCGAGGCCGCTCTTCTCCTCTACCGGATGCTCCGCGGGACCACCAGGGACGGCAGGGACTACATCTCCGCTCTGGCCGCCGGCACGGTGGAGGACGCGGTGGTCCTCTCCAATGACGCCGAGGCCGGGGACGGCGCCCTCCACACCGCCCAGGTCTACGCCGGGAAGTCCGGCCTGACCTGGTATGAGCAGTCCTCCGCCATCCCCGACGCTCTGGTGAACCGGCGGGGCACCCTTCTGCTGGACAGCAGCGGAAAGGTCACCGGCTTCCTGCCCGATGACAGCACGGTCAGGACCCTCTCCCTCTCCTCCGCCCAGGCGGGCAGCCTGACCGACACCAGCGGCCGGACCTGGACCATTCCCAACGGCGCGGCCCTGGTGCTGGACGATACGGCTGCCACCTACGGCAGCAGCTGGTATGAGCTGGAGGGCCGGAGCACCGTCACATTGTTCTACTCCTCCTCCGGCTCCATCGACCTGGTGACTGCCTCAGAGTCGGAGCGGTACAGCGGCACGGTCCTCACCGGCTATTACGAGAGCGCCAGCCCCAACACTGCCAGCCCCGACTCCATCACCCTGCTGGGCCTGACGCTGGAGGTGGATGAGAGCGCTGTGAGCAGTCTCAGCTCATTCAAAGTGGGCCAGCGGATCACCGTAGTCCTCAATGGCGCCGGGGAGGTAGCTTACGCCTGCTCCCCCAGTGAGCGCACCGCCCAGATGGTGGGCCTGGTCACCGCCGCCGGGGACACCTGCCGGGTGGAGCTCTTCAGCGGGCTGACCGTCTCCGGCAAGCGCAGCGGATTGTCGGTCTCAGCGGGCGATCTGGTCCGGGTCTCCTCCTCCGGTATCGGCACCATCTCCCTCTCCTCCATCGGCAGCGGCTCGGTATCCGGAGTCCTCAATGTCGCCGCCCGCACCCTGGGCAGCGTGGTCCTGTCCGATGACGTAACGGTCTATGACCGCGTGGGCAAGGGCGCCGCTGTACAGGTGGAACTGAAAGACATCCTCTCCGGCACCGTACCCGCCTCCGGGATCGCCTACGCAGGCACCGACAGCGACGGCCGGGTCAATGTGCTCGTCCTCAATGACGTGACCGGCGACGCCTATACCTACGGTATCCTCCATACCGGCACCAGGACCGAAGGGGCCGGCAACATGCAGGTGACCAACGCCACCCTCTCGGTAGAGAACAGCAGCGGCACCTCCCAAGCCTATATCACCGGCAGTTCGGTGGGCAACAAAACTGTGGGCGGCCTGGCGGTCACCAGCGATGGGAAAACCGCCGGGGTGATCACGCTGGAGAAGGTGACGGCTGTCAGCGGCTCCGCCTTTGACGGCGAGGATGCGGTGGTCCTGAACGGCGTCCGGGTACCCATCAGCGATGAGGTACAGGTCTATAACGCCGACTCCGGCCAGTGGACCACTCTCCCGGCCGCCCGGGCCTATACCGGAACCTTCACCGTCTACTACAGCGGGACCCTGGGCAATGACGCCAAGGTGCGGGTCATCTTTACCGGCTGACCGTTTCTCTCCGGATAAATGTGAAAGGGACGCCCCGAACGGGGCGTCCCTTTCCTGCCGCAGGGCAGTCTCAGAACGCGGATAGCGCGCCGGACGATCCCTTTCCGATCAGCGGGGCTTCTTTTTGTCTCCTGCGTATCCGGCTGAGGACCTGATACACGTTCCTCACATCCATCCCCAGGGCAGCGGCGATGGCGGCGGGGGACTCTCCCGCCCGCGTCCTGGTCCAGACGTCGTACTGCAGGGCAGTGAGTCCCTCCCACCGCCGTGTGCCCGCGGTGAGCCGGTAGATCACCCACAGGCTCACCCCATATTCGGCAGAGAGCTCCTTACAACTCCGCCGCCAGTCCAACCCCTCCCGGCGGATCCTGTGGTCCCGCAGTTCCCGCAGCTCCCGGCTGCTCAGATAATGGGTCAGTTTTTTCAGCCGTGTCTCTCCCCTCCGCAGAGTGCGTCCCACAGTGGATGGGTCCACTCCCAGCTCTGCCGCGATCCGGGTCTGGTTGAGTCCCTCCAGAGTGAGCAGGAGCACCTGCCGCTGCCGAGCGGTAAGGAAGGCGGTCTCAGCCACCACCCGCCTCAAGTCGATGGAGCCGTCCTCCCGGGCGCAGGTACGCACCAGCTCCCTGGCCTCAGCATACCGCCGCAGTTTCTCGATGGCCCGCCGGGCAGTGCGGTAGATCGTGGAGGGATCCACTCCCAGCTCCTCTGCCGCCGCCAGGGGCCGTTTCCCTTCCCGGTAGAGCATGGAAAATACTTGCCGCTGCCGGGATGTCATCTCGGCGGTACCGTCGTCCAACACCGCCTGCATCCAGCTCCGCTGCTCCCGGTTGTCCCGGTCCCAGGACTCCAGCCGGTCCCAGCTCTGCTTCTCCATCCACTGCCAGCGCTGCCCATCCAGGCTGCTCCACCGGCGCCCCGGCGGACGGTGCCGGGGCTGCAGCTGCCGCAGAGCGGCCCGGATGTCCCGGATCATCTCACGCACCAGACTCAGCTCATAACGCAGTTGGTGCGGCGGAGGCTTGTGAAAAATGCCCTCTGTCCCTTCGGGGCGTCTCTCCCCCGTCTTCGCGGACTTCATATCCCCTGAGAGGGAAACCGCCGCTTCAGGAGGCTGAGGGATTTTCTCCCCCAGCGCCGCCAAAAGCATCTGCTCTTTTTTTCGCAGCCGCTCCAGCGTGGCCTGATACTCTGCTGCAAGATCAGAAGGTGTACCTCCGGTTGTGCCAGTAAGTCCGGTCATAGTAATGCCGTACCACCTCCCCCACCTCCCGGGTCTCCCGCAGCATCTGCCGCAGCAGACGCAGATCGTGCTCCGCCGCATTCCGCCGGTGAGGATCCATATTGCACTTCTCCTCCTCCAGCGCCCGGATCGCCAGACGGAGCCGGGCCGCTGTTTCCGTGTAGCTGTCAGCCAGTTCTTGCAAGGTCGCCATTTCATTCTCCTTTTGTATCTTTTTAAGATATATTTAAGGCTATTAATTGCCCACAAATGTTTTCATACTGCGGGCTTAGTTGTTTTATTCTTTTGGTATCTTTTTGAGATACTACGAGTATAACAGTTTATTCGTGTCTTGTCAAGATATTTTTCTTGCTATTCCGGACCATTTATAGTATAATCAAGACACTTTAATGGGAAAGGATGTTTGCCTGTGACTACCGGAGAACGGATCAAACAGCTTCGTCTGGCCGCCAAGCTCTCTCAGGAGGAATTGGGCGCCCGGGTCGGCGTACAAAAGGCCGCCATCCACAAGTATGAGAGTGGGCGGGTGGTCAACCTGAAAAAGTCCACGGTGGACCGGCTGGCCGCCGCGCTGGACACGACGCCCGCCTATCTTCTGGGGCTGGATGAATCCCCTCTGCCCGGCGGTGTTCTCCCTTATCAGCCCCACCGTATCCCCATTCTGGGGCGCATCTCGGCGGGCCTTCCCATCTATGCCGAACAGAACATCGAGGGATATACCTTCACCGACCTGAACGGCGGCGCAGAGTATTTCGCCCTCCGGGTCAGCGGCGACAGTATGAACGCCATCGGCATCAACGACGGATACCTCATTGTGGTCCGCCGGCAGGACGAGGTGGAAAACGGCGAGGTGGCCGTGGTACTGGTGGACGACGATGACGCTACTGTCAAGCGTTTTTACGCCACCGACAGTACTGTCACCCTCATGCCCCAATCCACCAACCCTGTCCACCAGCCCCAGATATACGATTTGAAAAAGACACGTATCAAAGTACTGGGCAAGGTAGTCAAGGTGGAGTTCACCCTGTAGCAGGCCCCGGCTCAGGTCAAACTGCCGTGCGCTCCTTTTGCGCGCCTTGACAGCGGGATATCCGGACCGTATAATAGCAATAAGGGGTGTGGCCGATGAGCAATGAAGAGAAGATTCTGGAACTGCTTTCTGCGATGCAGAAAGATCTGGCCGGCGTCAAAGAGGACCTGGCCGACGTCAAAGAGGACCTGGCCGACGTCAAAGAGGACCTGGCCGGTGTCAAAGAGGACCTGGCCGGCGTCAAAGAAGACCTGGCCGGTGTCAAAGAAGACCTGGCCGGTGTCAAAGAAGACCTGGCCGGTGTCAAAGAGGACCTGGCCGGTGTCAAAGAAGACCTGGCCGGTGTCAAAGAGGACCTGGCCGGTGTCAAAGAGGACCTGTCCGAATTGAAAGAGGCCCATGAAGAGACCCGCTGCGGGGTAAATTCTTTGCTGGAATGGGCAGAGGAGTGCGGGAATGTGATCAAGTTCCCGCTTCCCAGAGTAAAATAACGCAAGGGCGGTGCCGGTAGATCCGGCTCCGCCCTTTTTCCGTATATCGTCCGTCCCCAGTGCATCGCACATCTCTTCAGTGCTCTGCTGGCTAGGACTCCAGCAGGCGAAGATAGTGGTTTGCCTCCCGCAGGACATGGTCAGCAAGCAGCGGGAGGATGAGCGACTTGATCTGGCACGCCTCGATCCCCTTGACACCTGCACACTTAAAATCACGGAATTCCTGTGTCAGGACCAGGGCGTTTCCGCCGCGCATGGTCCTGTCGCCCGCCGCCGCGGAGGTCTCCAGCAGCCGCCTGTAGTCTGCGGCAAAATGGTCAGAGGTCTTAATGAGCTCCTCCTCGGTCGGGTCCAGCAGGCCGCGGATGAACAGAGCGTGCTCCATCATGATACGGTTCCAGAACAGTTCCTGGTCTCTGAGTTCCTGGCAGCCGCAGCCGTCCATCCCCTCTGCCTGCATCAGATAGGCCCGGTACAGGCGGGCTTCGCGCAGGATGTGTTCGATAAGCAGCGGGTAGTTTACGGTAAATAGCTCGCAGGAACGGGCTCCTTTCAGGATCCGTTCCTTATAGTTGATCAGGCGTTCCACCAGTGCCAGCCCGTCCCGGTTCAGCTGCCGTACCTGGCGTACAAGGGCATTGGAGACACACAGATCTTCGTTGCAGCTCCGGCCGCTCAGCCGCATCTCCCGGGCTGTCAATCTGCGGTTGAGGAAGGTCCCGGTGAACCGCTGTGTCTGAAGCTCAGCGCAGTCGGTAAACTCCGTAAAGACCTCTCCCGAATTCAGCACGCACCCACGCACCACACGGTCGCTCAGCGCGATCGCACGGGAGAGCAGCGCCTCAAACCGACGTATGAAACGCTCGCCCTCATTGGCAAGATCCGCATTTGGCGGTAAAAACCCCACCTTTAAGAAGAACGCGTGTTCTTTCATGATACGCGCAAAAAACAGATGCAGCTCCAATGAATTGACAATATAATCCTGAGCGCTGTCCATAGCAAATACTCCTCTCTGCCGTAATACGTGACAAGCCAGTATATGTGCAGGAATCAGCCTGTGTGCAGCAGCGTATGCCGCCGGTCCATAAAAAGGGGGGAGTCCTTAAGGACTCCCCCTTGGTCGAAATGTGATTATAGGATCTGGAAAACCCGGTCATATCAATGGGTTTCAGGCAGCAAGCAAGGTCTTTTATCCTATCAGACCATATAATCAGACAGACCCTCCGACGTATCATCGAATGACTTCGCAGTTTTTTCCGCTTTCTCGAACCGAGCCTTGATCTGTTCGTCTAAGATGGCGTGCATAACCGGGATCAGCTCCAGATCTTCTTCTTTTATATCAAGTGTTGCAATATCACGCTTTTCTCCGCATTGTGGGAAATTAACAAGCCATGTTCCGTCAATCGTAAGCGGATTACAGATCCACCCCTGCATCCCTTCGTGTACTCCTTCTTTGGCATATTTTTCTTTTTCGATGATAACTTCAACGCAGTCCATTTCTTTCATATTATTTACCTCCATAAGGCGTATTCAATTTTAATTTTCCGTTTGGCTCAACCATCCATCCGCTAATAAAAGTAGCGATCTCGTTCGTATCTTTCCTGGGAATTTCAATTATGATGACTTTCGTACAAGAATCGCTCCTGTACTGCGTTTATAGCACATTCATTTCGTCTCCTCTTCCAGTAGTAAGAACAGAGGTTCTTCTACAAGCAGGGAGAAATAGGCCCAAAGTTGTACGCTTTCGTACACCAAACTTAACACAGAAGATTAAAAAACGGTGAGTCCTTTAAGGACTCACCGTTGGTCCAAGTGTCATTAAAGGATCTGAAGAAATCCAGTAAAATCAATGGTTCGCAGGCAGCAAGCAAGAGGTTTTATCTCAAATATTCCGGTGCAGAACTGTTACTTGGGTAATAACATCCCGCAAACGATCTTCCCCCACCTGATAGTTCAGAACATCATCGGGTGTATCACAAATTTTCTCCTGTTCTCCATTTGTAAGAGCAATGCAGTACTTATCTCCGTAAAAACAGACGCCATATTGCAGACCCTTCCAGACAAAGACAGGCTCTCCACCGCGAATAATACATTCTTTGAAATTTGATATGGTTTTGAAGTGATTCTCTTCATCGGAATTAAAAGTATATTTCATGACAGCACCTCTAAAAGCCTTAAACTCTGGTGCGCCATCGGGATATTCATCGCGCCAGTAATTCGTATGTGGCTTTTCAAAATTAGGGACACCTTTTCTGGGAGATTCCCAATTGATTTTATGGTCGTGTGGGTTGGAGTGAAATTTGGGATTGGGGTTTGTAGTATGGTGCCTTTCCGCAACTGCTCTACCATCATTTCCAATTTTCGTCTCAACCTTTGACCCATCCTTGGCATAGGTGACTTTGATTTCTCCGGGTTTTCCAATCAAACGGTAGTCCTCGGGCTTGGATGGTTTCCACTCTCCGCCGTATGCGCTGCCGCCTCCTTTACCGATCAGGTACGGCTCCATTATATCACAAGGTTTTGGGTAAGCACCGCCAATTTTGAAAGATTCTAAGTCTTCTTTCTGAAATCTCCGCTCATAGCTCATGTATTTCCACGAACTGCGCTCGTAATCCACGTACACGATGTCTCCCTGCATTTCAGGGAAAGGCGTATTGTAGCAGATGATCTTCTCCGGCTCAATACGCCGCAGCATTTCATTGTAGCCGGCCATGAACCATTCTTTCTGGTCGCGGCGGTTATCATGCTCAGATGCCATATAAGTGGAAACGGCAACGATGCTGCCTTTTTCGATTCCCTCAAAACAGAAATCAAAGGTGGATTCATCGCCCCAGTTTACCGTGGGGATGACACGGATTCCTTTGGACGCCCAGTAGGCGCCGCACCAGCGGTTGCGGAACACGTTGTAAAGCTGCATAACGGGCGCCATTTCCAGATACATACTGAAATCAGGGGAAAGTGCCGCCCGATAACGGGAAAGCTTCTCGATGTCATTGTCGGGGTTCTTCCAAACCCGCTCGAAACGGTAGTCGTACAGGAAGAAATGCACCATGCGGTCGAGGTGGTTTTGATCCTCCAGATGGGTTTTATCAAACCCAATTAGAAGGAGATCATCGAAGTCACCTGGTTTTTCCTGAAACTTTGGAATGATGGGAATTTGTAGTTTCCCCTTGCCGGGAAATTGATTGCGGAGCAGGGACTGGCTGGTGCGGTAGTTGTAGTTCTCTTCGGTCATATGGAACCTCCTATGCATAGTAAGGAACAAGTCCTCCTATATATCGGCTCCAAAACAGAGAAAATTGCACGTTTCCGTGCAACAAAACCAAAAAAATTTTGAAAATCAGCAATATAAACAAAAAAACAAGAGAGTTCTTTGTAGAACTCTCCTGTGTCAGGTGACTTCAATCCGGATATTTTCGTTTCGTCCCAGGTCAAAAACCGACCGCGAATCCAGCGGAGCGAATCGCGGTTCGGAAGCGGGGAGCAGCAGAATGAGCGCACGATGAGTTTTTAATGCGAAGCAAAAAAACTCGTCGCAAGCGATATGACGCTTGCGACGAGTTGGTCGGAGTGGCGGGATTCGAACCCGCGGCCTCTTGGACCCGAACCAAGCGCGATACCAAGCTTCGCCACACCCCGGAAACGTACTTGTAAAGTATACTCGCAATTACTTCGCTTGTCAAGCGCTTTCGCATGTTATTGGCAATTCCTGTAACAGGTCCGCCCACATCTATACTGACGTGGGCGGACCTGCTGTATCAGTTGGTTTGCTCCGAAGTCAGATCCGCATAGAAGCTCACCCTGCCCCGCCCGCTGCGTTTGGAGTGATAGAGCGCCTGATCCGCTTTGCGCAGCAGATCGTCGAACTCCACACCGTCCCTGGGATAAAAGGCCACACCGATACTTCCGCTGACCTCCAGGGGCTGATCACACTGGTCGATGCGGATGCTCTGACTGCACAGCTGCCCCAGCTTGCTTTGGGTAAAGACCGGGTCCCCCATGTTCTTCATGACCACCAGGAACTCATCCCCGCCGAACCGGGAGACGATGTCATCCGGGCGGAACAGGCCGCGCACATTTCGTCCAAACCGGATCAGGATCTGGTCGCCGGCCTCATGTCCTAAGGTATCGTTGAGGTCCTTGAAGTGGTCGATATCCATAAAGGCCACCGTGAGCGGCACCGCTCCATCCCGCCCCTCCCGCAGCAGTTCTTCAAAGAGGACGTGGGCCCCCGCCCGGTTGCACAGCTGGGTCAGAGCGTCGGTATTAGCCCGTTTCTGCCACTCGGTGGCCTCGCTTTTGATCCGGTTGATGTTGGTCAGCCTGCCCACATATCCCAGTTCCCGGGTCCGGTCTCTCCGGTCCAGCAGGAGATGGAGGGTCAGATGGAACCAGGACCGGCTCCCATCCGGCAGCGGCAGACGCAGATCCATCTCCAGTTCAGGAACGGCCCAGCTCAGGCTCTGCCGCTTCTCCTCCAGCTGTTCATATTCCTCCGGGAAAAGCATGCGGGGAGAGGAATGATACCTCTCATAATCCTGCATATAGGCGGGGATCTGGAATACCTTGCAGAATTTTTCACTGAATTCCATGGAGTCGAAGAGGGCGTTGTAAGTAAAGATCATGTCCTCTGAGAGCTCGGCCATGACCCGGTATTTCTCCTGCTCCAGCTCGAAGAGCGTCTGGGCGTCAGTGCTGGCCTCCTCCCGGCGGGCCGGCCGCACAAGGCCCGGCTCCTTTCCGCCCGCACCGCCGCCGTCCTGCTCTGCCTCCCCTTTCAGCTCCATCAGCAGGCGTGGCGCCACTCTCCGCAGAGAGGTAAGGATCTTGGGATTGAAAGCGCCGCACTCGCCGTCCAGGATCATGCGGATCGCTTCCTCTGCCTCATAGGCCGGCTTATAGACCCGGTTGCTGATCAGCGCCTCATACACGTCGGCAATGGCCACCGCCTGGACCCAGATAGGGATCTCCTCTCCCTTCAGGCCGTCCGGATAACCACGGCCGTCCCACCGCTCATGGTGGTGGCGGCAGATGTCGTAGCAATAGCTGTGGACATGGTCGCCCTGGGTAAAGCTGATATGGGTCACCAGTTCTCCGCCATAGACCGTGTGCGCTTTGATCTGCTCGAATTCCTCACCGGTGAGCCGCCCGTTCTTATTCAGAAGCGCGTCAGGTACCGCGGCCTTGCCGATATCATGCATGACGGACAGGTCGGAGATCTGCTTCACCTGCTCCTGATCCAGCCCGTATTCCGGCCAGAACTCCATCACGTCCTCCAGCAGCAGGCGGGTCACCTCCCGCACCCGGCGCACATGGACCTCGGAGGAGCAGTCCCGGAACTCGATAGCGGCGCTCAGCGTCTCCACGATAGACTTGTTGGTCTGCCGGAGCTGATGCTCCCGCTCCCGGATGTGGGCGGTCTGCTCCCGGACCACCCGCTCCAATTCGAAGCGGTGGGCGTAGAGCTCTACCACACTGTCCACCCTGCGGCGGACCACCTCCGGCCGGAAGGGCTTCTCGACCACGTCCATGACGCCCAGCTCATAGGCCATCGCCAGGTTCTCCGTCTTCCCCTCCTCAATGATCAGGAAGACCGGGATGCTCTTCAGCCATCCCCTGTCCCCCATGGTGCGCAGCACCTCAAGACCCCCGATCCCGGGCATATCAATGTCCAGCAGGATCAGTGCCAGCCGGGAGAAACAGCCCTCGATCAGCTGAAGGGCCTCGTTGCCGTCGGCCGCCTCAATCACCTGATAGGCGGAGCCGAGCAGTCCACGCAGCGTGGACCGGTGATGGGCCTGGTCGTCCACCACCAAAACCGTCTGTCTGTCCTGCAAAACATTCACTCCCTTCCTGTATCCGCTGTTTCCCGGATTTGCGCTCCGTTCTCTCTCGTATATATGGCGCCGCAACAGAGGTTAGTTATCATTATTTTACCTGATTCAGCCAAAATTTGCAAGTCAAATTGCTTCATCGATCACCCGTGATGCAAAAGGCGTCCCCTTTTGCAAAAGGGGACGCCCGGTTCCTATATCCAATGATTCCGTTCCTCGTCCAGCACTGCCCGGCGGTGGAAGGAGACAAAATCGGGGGCCGCGTCAGGACACTCCTGCCGGATGGCCGCCACGATGAGCTCCGGGTTCAGGCCCGGATTCTGGGCCTTCAGGACCAGGTCCAGCGTGACGCTGTCCCGCCGCTCCTCCACGGTGGCGCTGGCGATGAGGGGGATGAGATCCACTTCGGTAAAGCCGCTTTTGGCCTTTTTGGACTTTTTGCGCATCACCAGGCTCTCCCGGTTCAGCAGCTCCTGGATGGCAGTATCCGCCCCGAAGGGAGCGCCCGCCTCATACTCCAGGGTCACGATATAATTGACGTAGGCCAGGTCCTTTACCGGCCGCACCGCCTCATAGCAGCGGCTCACCGTGATACCGGCGGGGAGTACCGCGTTCATCCGCTCAGGCACCTGCTCCAGAGCCGGGTCCTCCCCCAGGATCTGACACTCCAGCACTTCGCAGGCGCTGGAATATCCCACCGACAGCGGCAGCGGAATGGAAACGAAGGCATGGGGATTGAAGCCCTCTGTGTGCTTGATGGGGATGCCCGCCCGGAGGAAGGCCCGCTGGAAGGTCCGCATCAGGTCCAGATGGGAGATAAATTTGGCAGTATCGCTCTTGGAAAAGGCCAGTCTATGGGTGATCACAGGCGCAACGCCTCCTTGGTTGGTTGATTGGCGGACGGCGGGGCTCAGATCTCCGCGTCGCACACGCCGCCGGGATACAGCTTGTCTGCGCCGCAGCCCATGCACTGCTTCCGGCAGTCGGGGGTGATGACCCCCTTGTAGGCCTGCTCCCGCTCACGCCACAAAAACCGGGTGCTGACCCCCACGGAGGTGGTGCTCCAGGGCAGGACCTCCTCCCGGTCCCGGGCGCGGTTGGCATAAAACGCCGGATCGATGCCGCACTCGGCAAAGGCCTCCATCCAGCGGCCGTAGTCGAAATACTCATCCCAGGTGTCGAACTTGGCGCCCTTGCGCCAGGCGGTCTCCAGCACGTCGGCCAGGCGGCGGTCGCCCCGGGCGAACACGGCCTCCAGCACGCTGGTCTCCGGGTCGTGCCAGTGGTAGGCGATGGACCGGCCCCGCATATTGTCCCGCAGCAGCTTCACCCGGCGCTCATACTCCTCCCGGCTGATCTGGGGCTCCCACTGGAAGGCGGTGTGGGGCTTGGGCACGAAGAAGGCGGTGGACACCGTGATCTTCACCCCCCGGCTGCGGTTGGGGGTCACCTCCCGCCAGGTGCGGTAGACCTTTTCGGCCAGGTCGGCGATGCCCAGCACGTCCTCATCGGTCTCGGTGGGCAGGCCCAGCATGAAGTAGAGCTTCACCGTAGACCAGCCGCCGGCAAAGGCGGTGCGGCAGAAATTGAGGATATCCTCCTCGGTGACGTTTTTATTGATCACGTCCCGCAGGCGCTGGGTGCCCGCCTCGGGTGCGAAGGTCAGGCCGCTCTTGCGTCCGTGCTGCAGCCGTTCCATCAGGCTCCAGGAGAAATTGTCCGCCCGGAGGGAGGGCAGGGACAGGTTCACGCCGTTGGGGTCGCACCACTCCTGCAGCCCGTCGCACAGGTCCAGCAGGCGGCGGTAGTCGCTGGTGGACAGGGACGAAAGGGTCATCTCCTGATAACCGGAGTTCTTGCAGGCCTCGATGCCCTGGCGGACCAGCAGCGCCGGGTCCTTGGAGCGGACGGGCCGGTAGGCGTATCCCGCCTGACAGAACCGGCAGCCCCGGATGCAGCCCCGGAACACCTCCAGCATCACCCGGTCGTGGACGATCTCGGTGGAAGGCACGATGTTCTTCACCGGGAAGTAGGACCGGTTCAGGTCCTGTACGATGCGCTTGGTCACCACGGCAGGGGCGCCGTGGGTGGGGGCAATGGACTTGACCGTCCCGTCGTCGTTGTACGCCACATCGTAAAGGGAGGGAACGTAGAGTCCGGGGATCTGGGCGGCGGCCACCAGCAGCTCTTCCTTGCTCCAGCACTCCTCCTTGGCCCGGCGGTAGAGCTCGATGAGCTCCACCGTCACGTCCTCCCCCTCGCCCAGGGAAAAGATATCGATAAAGGGGGCCAGGGGCTCGGCGTTGAAGGCACAGGTGCCGCCGGCGATGACCAGGGGAGCCAGCTCATCCCGGTCCTCGCTGCGCAGGGCCAGCCCCGCCAGGTCCAGCATGTTGAGCACATTGGTATAGGCCATCTCATAGCCCAGGGAGAAGCCGATGATATCAAAGTCCGCGATGGAATCGCCGCTCTCCAGACCGTAGAGCGGGATGCTCTCCCGGCGCATCTCCTCCTCCATGTCTCCCCAGGGGGCGAACACCCGCTCGCACCAGACCCCGTCCATCTCGTTCATCACTCCGTAGAGGATGCGCACGCCCAGGTTGGACATGCCGATCTCATAGGTATCGGGGAAGCACAGGGCCACACGGATATCCACCTGAGCCCGGTCCTTGACCACCGCATTATATTCGCCGCCGGTATAGCGCGCAGGCTTCTGCACCCGGGGCAGGATATGTTCCAAAGTACGATTCATTCCAGCTACCGTCGCTTTCTCTCACCAGATCATGGCCTTGACATCACAGAAAGGCAGTATTTTATTTTACCTGTTTCTGTGTCATATTGCAACCCTGTTCCCTCAAAAACCGCCAAAAAGAACCGCCGCACCGGCCAGCACCGCCAGGAAAGCCAGATTGGCCCCGGTAAATACGGCCAGATAGCGTCCCGCGCTCCCCCGCCCGCCCCGAAGATAGAGTCTCAGGGAGATCAGGCTGGCCAGCGAGGCCACCGGGGTACCCAGGCCGCCCAGATCGGCGCCCAGCAGCAGGCCCCGCCAGTCCTCTGTGAAACCGGAGAGGAGCACGGCGGCGGGCACATTGCTGATGACCTGGCTCACCAGGGCGGCGGTGAGGGCGGTGTGGCCCTCCAGCGCCCCGGTGAGCAGGGCGTTGAGCCCCGGGTGGGCCCCCACGTTGCCCGCGAAAACAAAGAAGCACACAAAGGTGGCCAGCAGGCCGTAGTCCACCCGGGGCAGCAGGTCCCGTCCGGCAGCCAGCAGGGCCAGCAGCACCGCCGCCAGCAGTACCCACTCGTTTATCACATGGAACACGCACAGCAGGCACAGCCCGAAGAGGGCCGCCATCAGTCCCAGCCGTCCTTTCCGGCGTACCGCGGCCCGCTCCGGGAAGGTCACCGACAGCGTCACGTCCCGGCCCAGCAGGCAGGCGGCGCACAGCAGCGCCAGGCTCACCAGGGACAGCGGCAGGATGACCGCGAAGAACTCCCCCGGCGTCAGGGAAAAGCGGTGGTAGAGGTAGAGGTTCTGGGGGTTGCCCACCGGCGTGGCCATGCTGCCCAGGTTGGCCGCCAGGGTCTGGAGCACCACCACCGGGATGAGCCGGTCCGTCCGTCCCACCCGCTCCAGCACCAGGATGGCGAAGGGCACAAAGGCGATGAGGGCCACATCGTTGGTCACCAGCATGGAGGCGAAGAAGGGCAGCAGCACCAGCAGCAGGGTCAGGGTACGCAGCCGGTGCCGGCCGGACAGCAGCCGCTGGGCCAGTACCTCGAACACGCCGCAGTCCCGCGCCCCCGCCACCACCGCCATCAGGCTGAAGAGCAGGATGAGCACCCGCAGGTCCACATATCCCAGATAGGCCGCCGACGGCGGCGTCAGCGCCATGGAGGCCAGCGCGCACATCGCCGACACGCAGAGCACCGGCTCGGCCTGCAGCGCCTTCCGTATCCGTTCCACAGCTCTTCCCTCCTCCCCGCCCCTGACGGGCAGGCGGAACGCCGCCCCACCGAGCGGCGTTCCGGTACTGCTTTTTTCTACTGCTCAGTCTATCCCATCCCGGCCCGGCGGTCAAGAAGGAACTTGTCCCTGCCCGGCTCCCGGGCTCTTTCCTTTTTTCTTCCGCTGTGCTATGATAAAAAAACAACCGGAATGATTCCCACAAAAGGAGTGTATCACAATGGAATTCACCCGCGAGCAGGCCGTC
The DNA here is from genome assembly GCF_052065415.1 of Pseudoflavonifractor sp. HCP28S3_F10. Classification (NCBI taxonomy): domain Bacteria; kingdom Bacillati; phylum Bacillota; class Clostridia; order Eubacteriales; family Oscillospiraceae; genus Pseudoflavonifractor; species Pseudoflavonifractor sp. HCP28S3_F10. The sequence goes on from NZ_JBQHUB010000005.1 coordinate 87,052, forward strand.
GCCCTGCTGAAGGAATACAATCAGGAGCCCTTTCACCTCCGCCACGCCTTCACTGTGGAGGCCGTGATGGACTGGTACGCCCATGAACTGGGCTACGGGGATGAGGCCCTTTTCTGGAGCAACGTGGGCCTGCTCCACGACATCGACTTTGAGCGCTGGCCCGAGGAGCACTGCGTCAAGGCCCGTGAGCTGCTGGAGGCTGCCGGCGCTGAGCCCGCCCTGGTGCGGGCGGTGGTGTGCCACGGCTGGGGCCTCACCGGCGCCGACGCGGCCCCTGAGCACGAGATGGAAAAGGTCCTCTTCGCCAGCGACGAGCTCACCGGCCTCATTGGGGCCGCCGCCCTCATGCGCCCCTCCAGGAGCGTGCAGGACATGGAGCTCTCCAGCCTGAAGAAGAAGTTCAAGGACAAGAAGTTCGCCGCCGGCTGCTCCCGGGACGTGATCCGCCAGGGCGCCGAACTGCTGGGCTGGGAGCTGGATACCCTGCTGGACCGCACCCTTCAGGCCATGAAGGCCAGGGAGGCCCATATCGAGGCCCTCTGCGCCGGTCTCTGAGCCGCCGCGAGGCCCGGCCGCGCCTGCGCGCGGCCGGGCCTTTTCTGTCTGCCGCAATGTCCCCGCTCGTCTTTTTAATGAAAGTTTAATACGTCCTCACCCTCCTTTCCGTTGCTTTTTACCCGAAATAAGGCTATACTAGAGACAGTCTCCGGACAATACACCGGGACGGATATCTGTAAAGGAGAATGCACTTTGAGCCATTCTGCAAACGGCAAAAAACGCCGCATGCCCCAGAGCAAGCTGGGGAAGGTCCTGCTGAATTTGGCCATCACGCTTCTGGTGGGCTGCGCCTATTTCTATGTATCCCTTCCCGCGCTCAACCTCCAGTCCGGCGATTTCTACAGCTTCATCGCCCTGCTGTGTATCGTCTATGTGGTGTGCGCCCTCATTACCTCGGGCTTCAACCTGGACCTGGACGCCTCCGCTACCCACAAGGACCATCTGAAGGAGTACTTCCGCTTTATCAAGAGCCAGTGCCTGCCGGTGGGCCTGCTTTTCCTGCTGCTCATCGTGGTGGCCGTCATCGGCCAGGTGATCTCGCTGCCCATCTTCCGGGCGGCGTCCTACCGGGACCTGCTCACCGTGGAGAACGGCACCTTCTCTACCGACATCTCCGAGATCTCCTTCAACGAGATCCCCACCCTGGACCGGGATTCCGCCGAGTATCTGGGCGACCGCCAGATGGGCACCCTCAGCGACATGGTGAGCCAGTTTGAGTTCTCCAATGACTCCACCCAGATCAACTACCAGGGCCGGCCCGTCCGGGTGGCCCCCATCGACTACGCCGACCTCATCAAGTGGTTCACCAACCGTTCCCAGGGCCTGCCCGCTTACGTGGTGGTGGACATGGTCACGCAGGAGGCCAAGGTGGTCCGTCTGGACGAAGGGATGAAGTACTCCTTCTCCGAGCCTCTCAACCGCAACATCCTCCGCCACCTCCGCTTCCACTACCCCACCTACATGTTTGAGACCCCCCAGTTTGAGATCGACGAGGATGGTCATCCCTACTGGATCGCCCCCCGTATCGTCAAGACCATCGGCCTGTTCGGCGGCGTGGACATCAGGGGCGCCGTCCTGGTGGACGCCGTCACCGGCGAGTGCCAGTATTATGAGGAGGTCCCCACCTGGGTGGACAATCTGTACACCCCCTACCTCATCATGCAGCAGTACAATTACCACGGCACCCTGGTCAACGGCTTTATCAACTCCATCTTCGGCCAGCGGGATGTGACGGTGGTCACTGAGGGCTATAACTACATCGCCCTCAACGATGACGTGTATATGTACACCGGCGTGACCTCCATCAACTCCGACCAGTCCAATCTGGGCTTTCTGCTCAGCAACCAGCGCACCAAGGAGACCAAATTCTACACCGCCCCCGGCGCCACCGAGGAGGCCGCCAAGAAGTCGGCCCAGGGCGTGGTCCAGGACCTGGGCTATGTGGCCACCTTCCCCCTGCTGCTGAACATCGCCGACGAGCCCACCTACTTCATCCCCCTGAAGGACGCCACCAACCTGGTCAAGACCTACGCCATGGTCAACGTGGCCCAGTACCAGGTGGTGGCCACCGGGGCCACCGTTTCCGAGTGTGAGCAGAAGTATATTCAGATGCTGGCCCAGAAGGGCATCACCACCCAGGAGGCCCTGCCCCAGACCGAGGCCGGCGGCGTCATCGCCGAGATCCGCTCCGCCGTGATGGACGGCAACACCTACTACTTCCTCCGCCTTACCGGCGAGGACGTGTTTTACTCGGTGTCCGCCAGGGAAAACCCCATCGCCGTCACCCTGAACGTGGGCGACCGGGTCACCATCTCCCACGAGGTAGCCCCCGACGAGCCGGTCTCCATCCTGTCGGGCACCACCGTCACCCTGGACCGGAAGGCCGCTCCGGCCCCTGCGCCCACTCCCGCCGTCTCCACCCTGCCCGCGGCCTGACGGCCCGGCATCCCTCAAAATACAAGGATCCCCGGTCCGCCGTTTGGCGGACCGGGGATCTTCACGTTGTGGATCAGTATCCGTTGACCAGGGCGTCCAGCACCCTGGCGGCCACGTTTCCGGCTGCGTCGGCGCCGCTGCCGCCCTCCTCCACCAGGACCACAAAGGCGTAGGGCGCGTCCTCATTCCGCAGAAACCCGGTGAACCAGGCGTTGGGGGCCTTGCCGCCGCCCACCTCGCCGGTGCCCGACTTGGCGCACAGATCCATGTTGGGGAAGCGGTGGGCGCCGTAGGTCTCGGTGACATTGCGTGCCATCATATCGGCCAGAGTCTCCGCCGTATCACTGTCGATGAGCCGGCCGGTCTGATGCTTCAGGTACACCGAGCCGGGCAGGCCCAGGGGCGTGACAGTCTTGAGCACCAGCTGAGGCACCGCCGCCTTTCCGCCGTTGGCGATGGCTCCCATCCACACCATCATGGCGCAGGGATTCACCGCGTCGCTGTACTGGCCCACCCCGGCCCAGCCCTGCTGGTTGACACTGGCGCCGCTCAGGTCGAAGCGGCCCGCCGCCGTGGGGATGCCGCTGACCGTATAGCGCCCGGTGAGCCCCGCCTGATCGGCGTATTTCTCCATGGTATCAGCCCCCAGCTCTGCCGCCAGCTGGGCGAACACGCCGTTGCAGGAATTGGCCAGCGCGCCGCAGATGTCCATCTCTCCGTGGGCACGGGGGCAGGTCACCGTGCCGTCCCCCACCTGGGTGGAGCCGGTGCAGGTGAAGTGCCGCTCAAAAAGGTCGGGCAGGTTCTCGATGGCGGCGGTGAGGGTCACCGTCTTGAAGGTGGAGCCGGGCACGAAGCTCCCGGACAGGAAACGGTTGAGGTAGACGCCCTCATACCGCTCGTCCCCCTCCTGAATATCCGGCGGGTCCAGCGGATCGAAGGTGGGGGTGGACACCATGCACAGCACCTCGCCGGTCTTGTAATTGTAGACCCCAACCGCCCCCTTCCGGCCTCCCAAAGCCTCGTAGGCGATGTAGTTATAGCGGGCGTCCAGGGTCAGATAGAGGTCGTTGCCCTCCCCCATGGGGCTGTAAGCTCCGGTGAGCAGATTGTAGCCCGAGAGCTTGTCGGCAAAGGCCACCAGTGCCCCGGTACCGATATTGCCCGCCGGGTCCCCCACCGCGTGGAGGGTGGCCTTGCGGACAGTGGCCCCGTCGTAATAGCGGCGCTCCCCATTCTCATCGGCCCAGGAGAGCACATCTCCGTCCCGGTCCAGCACCCGGCCCACCGAGAGCTGGCCCTTGCTGTTGTAGAGGTGGCGGTTGGCCGCGAAGCCCGCCCACCGTCCGCCGCTGACCACGAAGCGGACGCAGAACAGTCCCAGCCCCAGCAGCAGCGCCAGGGCCAGCAGCAGGCAGACCACCGCCCGTTTTTCGATCTTTTTCATGGCTCCTCCTCCCGGCCCGTATCAAAGTCAAATCCGGGCTTCTCCGCCGGACGGCGGGCCAGCCGCTCTTCGTCCGCCCGCTCCTTCCGCCGGTTGGGCAGCCGGATGGCAAAGCTGGCGTTCTGGCGGGTATCCGTGGCCTTCAGGAAGGCCAGCAGCCCCCAGGAGGACAGCATGGAGGACCCGCCGTTGGACACAAAGGGGAAGGTCACGCCGGTAAGGGGCAGGATGTCCACCGCACCCAGCACGTTGAGGCAGGTCTGGAACACCATCATGGAGGTGGCGGCGCAGGCGGCGATGGTATAGAAGCTGGACCGCCCCGCCCGGCAGCACCGCACCGCAAAGACCGCCAGGGTCAGGATGCAGCACACCGCCAGCACGGCGATGATGAGCCCCCACTCCTCACAGAGCATGCCGAACACCAGGTCGGTGTCGGCGGCGGGCACCCGGTGAAGCCAGCCCCGCCCCGCGCCCACGCCCACCAGGCCGCCGGAGGCGGCCGCCGACATGGTGCGGGTCTGCTGAAAGCCCCCGTCGCTGGCATACTGCCAGGCGTGGCCCCAGGTGGCGAAGCGCCGCAGGATATAGGGCTTGACCGACAGGATGACCAGCACGCCGAACACCGCCGCGCCGCAGATGAGGGCCAGGGTGGCAAAGTCGCCGGAGCGGAGGTAGGCGATGACCAGAAAGGTGATAAAGAAGATGGCCGCCGTGCCGAAGTCGCTCATCAGGGCCAGGCAGCCCATGCACACGCCGGTGAGTAGGATGAAGAGCCCCAGGTTCCGCTTGCGGAAGAGCCGCTCCAGAGTGGCGGCGCCGGCGAAAATATAGCAGATCTTGGCCACCTCGGAGGGCTGGAAGGAGATCCCGCCGATGCTGATCCAGTTGGCCGCGCCGTACTTCACCTGTCCGGCCACCAGGGAGAGCCCCAGCAGGCAGATGGCCCCCGCCGCCATGAGCCAGCGGATTTTCTTGACCCGGTCCAGATCCCGCAGAAAGACCCCCAGCACCAGGAAGAGGATCAGTCCCAGCACCATGGCGGCCAGCTGCTTGAAGAGCGCGTGGGGAGCCGACGAGGCAGTCACTGCCAGAGAGAGGGTGCACAGAAAGAAGGCGATGACCTCCATCTCAAAGCCTACCCGGCGCAACGCCCGCAGGGCAAGAAAGTGGGTCCACATCACCCCGGTGAGACACAGAAAGGAAAGAAGCAGCGGCGCACCGGCCTCCTCCCCCGCCGCCGCGATGAGCTGCATCGCAGTCAGGACCTGGAACACCGTGAGCAGGACCAGCGCTCCCCAGGGCGACGCGGGCCGCTCCACCGCCCGGCGGCGGCGCCGCCAGTCCTCCCGCTCCTCCAGGGACACCGGCAGCAGCACGGTCTCCACCCCGGCCAGACCCAGCACATCGCCGAAGGCCACCGGGGCGCTCCCGTCCACCGGCGTGCCGTTCACCGTCACGCCCCCCTTGGAGTCCAGATCGTACACAGTCCAGCGGTCATCCTCGCCCCGGATGAGGGCGGCGTGCTGCCGGGAGACCACCGGATAATTGAGCACCACGTCGGCCGCCCTGCCCCGGCCCAGAATGTTCTCCCAGTGGGTCAGAGGCTCGCTGGCGCCGTTGGGTAATGTCAGATAGGCCCAGACCTCCGGCATATGAGGCACCTTCAGCAGGGACCGGATGGCCCCCGTCAGGATCATCAGCGCCAATATGGGAAAGAGAAATCGGACGATGGACGTATACCAGGCGGCTGCCACCGGGTACTCCGCCGGCAGTGCCAGGAGCCGGTGCAGAAAAGCCCCGGGCTGAGTCAGAAGCGCCTGCATGGCATCTCCTCCTTATTACAATTTCATCCCGCTGCGCGGATAGGGCCTTCCGTCCCATTCCCGCATTTTGCAGTTCAAGTATAACACAGTTTCAAAATGGCGCAAGCGCAGGTTGTCGGGTATGACTGGAACACCTGTTAAACTTTTCTGATATTTGGCGTTCCGTATTATTCAAAAAAACAAGTTGACTTTTTGGAAAAATGTATTATACTCATGGGTATAAAGAAAAACTCGCAAGTACACCCTGCAATTCATAGAAAAAATCAATATTGCCCGGATGACACAGTCGAGAGAGTGTGATACTTCACCGCCGAAGGGGAAAGCGAGAAAATCTCTCAGGCAAAAGGATCGGCTGCCGACGGAGCTCTGGAAAGCGGACGGTCTTTCCGCCCGCGCCGACGATGCAACTCTGAATTTTATTCAGGGGAAACTTTCAGGTAATGGACAGAGGCGTATAGCATTTCCGCTATGCGCTTTTTTCATGGTTTTTGATGACTGCGGGTATATTTTTTGGCTTTGTGAGTTTATTTTAGGAGGTATGTATCATGGAGAAGAAGACCCCCCTTTATGACTGCCATGTAGCCGCCGGCGGAAAGATCGTCCCCTTTGCCGGCTGGCTGCTGCCCGTGCAGTACAGCGGCGTGGTGGCCGAGCATATGGCGGTGCGCACCGCCTGCGGTCTGTTTGACGTCTCCCACATGGGCGAGCTGGTCCTGCGCGGCAAGGACGCCCTGAAGAACCTGAACAACCTGCTGACCAACGACTATACCGACCTCCAGTCCGGCTATGCCCGGTACAGCCTGATGTGCTACGAGACCGGCGGCGTGGTGGATGACCTCATCGTCTACAAGTGCTCCGACGAGGCTTACCTCATCGTGGTCAACGCCGCCAATTGCGAGAAGGACGCCAACTGGATCTCCGAGCACCTGTCCGGCGACTGCACCATGGAAAACATCTCCGATTCCGTCGCCCAGGTGGCCCTCCAGGGTCCCAAGGCCGAGGCCGTTCTCTCCAAGCTCTCTGGCACCATTCCCTCCGGCAACTACACCTTCATCGCCGAGGGCAATGTGGACGGCATCAAGGCCATTGTCTCCCGCACCGGCTACACCGGCGAGGACGGCTTTGAGATTTACTGCGCCAGCGCCGACGCCCCCGCCCTGTGGAACAAGCTGCTGGAGGCCGGCAAGGACGAGGGCCTCATCCCCTGCGGTCTGGGCGCCCGCGATACCCTGCGCCTGGAAGCCGGCATGCCCCTCTACGGCCACGAGCTCTCCGCCGAGATCAACCCCTACGAGGCCGTTCTCGGCATCTTCGTCAAGATGGATAAGCCCGACTTCATCGGCAAGGCCGCGCTGGAGAAGGCCCGTCCCGTCTCCCGCCGCAAGGTGGGCCTGAAGGTCACCGGCCGGGGCATCATCCGCGAGCACTGCGACGTGTACGCCGGCGATGAGAAGGTTGGCTTTGTCTCCTCCGGCACCCACTGCCCCTACCTGGGCCAGGCCGTCGCCATGGCCATGGTCCCCGTGGAGTACAAGGAGCCCGGCACCAAGCTGCTGGTGGACGTGCGCGGCCGCAAGGTGGAGTGTGAGGTCATCAAGACTCCCTTCTACAAGCGCGCCCAGTGATCCCTTTTCTCTGAGCATGATACCTTTCTGACCGGACCAGATCATCCAATTATCCAAATGATCCAACCATCCAAACTATCCCAATATCCAAAACAATACATAAAAGGAGACATTATTATGAACTTCCCCTCTGATCTGCTGTACGCCAAGTCCCACGAGTGGGTCCGCAAGGACGGCGACACCTATGTCATCGGCCTGTCCGATTTCGCTCAGGACGAGCTGGGCGATATCGTCTTTGTCAACCTGCCCCAGGAGGGCGACTCCGTCTCCGTGGGCGAGGCTTTTTCCGACGTGGAGTCCGTCAAGGCCGTGTCTGACGTGCTCTCCCCTGTCTCCGGCACCGTGGTGGCCGTCAATGAGGAACTGATGGACGATCCCGCCAAGGTCAATGCCGACCCCTACGGCGCCTGGTTCGTCAAGGTGGAGAACGTGACCGAGGAGGAGGAGCTGCTGGACGCCGCCGCCTATGAGGCCCACTGCGCTGCCGAGAAGGAGTAAGATACATGTCGAGCTATCTGTGTTCTACCCCCGAAGAGCGTCAGGAGATGCTCTCCGAGCTGGGTATGAAATCCATGGATGACCTCTACGCGGACGTTCCCCGGGAGGTCATGATCCAGGGGCCCCTGGACCTGCCCAATCCCAAGTCCGAGCTGGAGATCCGCCGGACCATGGAGTCCCTGGCCGATCAGAACGTGCGCTTCCGCACCATCCTGCGGGGCGCCGGCGCCGAGCGGCACTACATCCCCGCCGCCGTCACCCGCATCACCAGCAACGAGATCCTGGTCACGGCCTATACCCCCTATCAGGCCGAGGTGAGCCAGGGCATCCTCCAGTCCATCTTTGAGTATCAGACCATGATCTGCGAGCTCACCGGCATGGACGTGTCCAACGCCTCCGTGTACGACGGCGGCACCGCCGCCGCCGAGGCCGCCGCCATGTGCCGCGACCGCAAGCGCACCAAGGTCCTGGTCTCCGAGACCGCCCATCCTGACGCTGTGGCCGTTATCAAGACCTACTGCTACGGCTCCAACACCGAGGTGGTCATGGTTCCCGCCAAGGACGGCGTCACCGATCTGGACGCCCTGAAGTCCCTGCTGGCGGACGACTCCGCCTGCTTCTACGTCCAGCAGCCCAACTTCTACGGCATGCTGGAGGACGGCGACGCCCTGGGCGAGGCCGTTCACGCCGCTGGCGCCAAGTACATTATGGGTGTCAACCCCGCCACCCTGGGCCTGCTCAAGACCCCCCGGGAGTACGGCGCCGATGTGGCCGTTGGCGAGGCCCAGCCCCTCGGCATGCCCCTGTCCTGGGGCGGCCCCTACCTGGGCTTCATGGCCTGCACCAGCGCCATGATGCGCAAGCTGCCCGGCCGTATCGTAGGCGAGACCACCGATGACAAGGGCGAGCGGGCTTTTGTTCTCACCATGCAGGCCCGTGAGCAGCACATCCGCCGGGAGAAGGCCAGCTCCAACATCTGCTCCAACCAGGCCCTCTGCGCCCTGACCGCTTCGGTCTATCTGGCCGAGATGGGCCCCGCCGGTCTGGCCGAGGTGAGCCAGCAGTGCTACGACAAGGCCCACTATCTGGCCAGCGAGCTGTGCAGGATCGACGGCGTTGAACTGGTCCACAAGGGCGAGTTCTTCCACGAGTTCGTCACCACCCTGCCCGATGCCGGCCGCGTCCTCAACGTGCTGGAGGTCAACGGCATCCTGGGCGGCCTGCCCGTCAAGGACGGCGTGCTGTGGTGTGTCACCGAGTTCTGCACCAAGGCCGACCTGGACGAGGCTGTGGCCATCATCAAGGAGGCGTACGGAGAATGAAACTGATTTTTGAGCTCAGCCGCCCCGGCCGCGGCAATAAGGTCCTGGTCCCTCACGTCTCCCCTACCCTGGACCCGGAGGCCGATTCCGTACCTGTTCTGGAGATCCCCGCCGCGTTCCGGCGCAAGAGCGCGCCCCGGCTGCCCGAGGTCAGTGAGAACGACCTCTCCCGGCACTATAACGCTCTGGCCCGCCGCTCCTTCGGCGTGTGCGACGGCTTCTATCCTCTGGGCTCCTGTACCATGAAGTACAATCCCAAGATCAACGAGGTCATCGCCAGCTTCTTCAAATTCACCGACATCCATCCTCTGCAGCCCAAGCATACCGCCGCCGGCTGCGAGACGGTGTATGCCCTGGCTGAGAAGTATCTCTGCGGCATCACCGGCATGGACGCCATGACCTTCCAGCCCGCCGCCGGCGCTCACGGCGAGTTTACCGGCGTGCTGCTCATCAAGGCCTATCATCAGTCCCGGGGCGATACCGCCCGCAAGAAGATCATCGTCCCCGACTCCGCCCACGGCACCAACCCCGCTACCGCCGCCATGTGCGGCTTTGAGGTGTGCTCCATTGCCTCCACCCCCGATGGCATGGTGGACCTGGACGCTCTGCGCTCCGTGGTGGGTCCCGACACTGCCGGCCTTATGCTCACCAACCCCAACACCGTGGGCAAGTTCGATAAGAACATTCTGGAGATCACCAGGATCGTCCACGACGCCGGCGGCCTGTGCTACTATGACGGCGCCAACCTGAACGCCGTCATGGGCGTGGCCCGTCCCGGCGACATGGGCTTTGACGTGTGCCACCTGAACCTGCACAAGACCTTCTCCACGCCTCACGGCGGCGGCGGCCCCGGCTCCGGCGCGGTGGGCTGCAAGGATATCCTCAAGCCCTTCCTCCCCGCTTCCACCCTGGGCGAGACCGTGGGTGAGCAGTCCATCGGCCAGGTCAAGATGTTCTACGGCAACTTCCTGGTGGTGCTGCGGGCCCTGGTCTACCTGATGACCCTGGGTAACTCCGGCGTGCGCGAGGCCGCCCAGACCGCCGTTCTCAATGCCAACTACATGAAGAAGAAGATGGAAGAGGCCGGCTATATCTCCGCCTATCCCGGCGTCTGCATGCATGAATTCGTGCTGGACCTGGCCCAGCTGAAGAAGGAGACCGGCGTCTCCGCGCTGGACGTGGCCAAGAGCATGCTGGACCACGGCATCCATCCCCCCACGATGTACTTCCCCCTCATCGTCCACGAGGCTCTTATGTTCGAGCCCACCGAGACTGAGTCCCGCGAGACCCTGGACGAAGCCTGCGAGGTCATGGCCAAGATCCTCAAGACCGCTTATGAGGACGCAGAGGCCTGCCACGCCGCGCCCCATAACACCGTCATCGGCCGGCCTGACGAGACTAAGGCGGCCCGCCATCCCGTGGTCCGCTACGAGTTCGCGTAATCCTGCCCGCAAAGCGGCGTCCGTTCCCTGCGGACGCCGCTTTTTTCCGGATATCCCACCGGGGATATCTCATTTCAACCACTCTGGAGGTCAAACAACATGCAATATGATCTGCTCGTCATCGGCGGCGGCCCCGGCGGCTTTGCCGCCGCGGTGAAGGCCGCTCAGCTCGGCAAAAAGGTGGCCGTGTTCGAGGCCCGTGAGCCCGGCGGCACCTGCCTCAACCGGGGCTGCATCCCCACCAAGGCCCTGATGCACTCCTCCCAGCTCTTCCAGGAGCTGAAGGAGGGCGTGCCCGGCATCGCCCTGGGCAGCGTGGAACCCGACTGGGCCTCCCTGGCCGCCCGCAAGAACGAGGTGGTGGAGACCCTGCGGGGCGGTATGGCTTCCCTGCTCAAGTCCAACAAGATCGACTCCATCAACGCCCGGGCCGTAATCACCGGCCCCCACACCGTAAAGGCCGGCGATGAGGTCTATGAGGGCGAGCACATCCTGGTGGCCGCCGGCTCCATCCCCTCCCGTCCTCCCATCCCCGGGCTGGACCTGCCCGGCGTGGTCACCAGCGACGAGCTGCTGGACGATATCTCCCCCCGGAACACCATGGTCATCATCGGCGGCGGCGTCATCGGCGTGGAGCTGGCCACCGTCTGGTCGGCCATGGGCGCCCATATCATCATCGTGGAAGCTCTGGAGCGCATCCTGGCCAACCTGGACCGGGAGATCTCCCAGTCCATGACCATGCAGCTCAAGAAGCAGGGTGTGGAGATCTACACCTCCGCCATGGTCTCCAAGCTGACCCGGGACGGCGATCAGGTCACCGTCCACTTCACCTACAAGGGTGAGGAGAAGTCGGCCGCCGGCGACACCGTGCTGGCCGCCATGGGCCGCCGGGCCAACACCGCCGGTCTCTTCGACGGCGTGGAGGTGGAGATGAACCGGGGCATGCTGGTGGTCAACGAGAAGTATGAGACCTCCGTGCCCTCCATCCTGGCCATCGGCGACGCCATCGGCGGCATCCAGCTGGCCCACAAGGCCGAGGCCGAGGGCGTCCGGGCCGTGGAGCTGCTCTACGGCCACCAGCCCGGACGGGTGAACGCTCCCATCCCCTCCTGCGTCTACACCTCGCCCGAGATCGCCCAGACCGGCATCACCGCCGACGAGGCCAAGGCTCAGGACATCCCCGTCCTCACCGGCAAGTACGTCATGGGCGGCAACGGCCGCACCGTCATCGAGGGCGGCGGGCGCAGCTTCATGAAGCTGGTATTCCACGCCGACACCCACGTCCTTCTGGGCGCCCAGCTCTTCTGCTATCGGGCCACCGACATCATCAGCGAGCTCAACACCGCGGTGACCCTGGGCCTCACCGCCGAGCAGCTCATGAGCCCCGTCCGCCCCCACCCCACCTTTGTGGAGGGCATCAGCGAGGCCGTGGAGGCTGCCTTTGGCATGAGCATCCACTCGGCTCCCGTCAAGAAGCGCTGATTTCATCCCCTTACCGTCAAAAGGGCCGCCCGATGGGCGGCTCTTTTTCTCGACGATATTCCAAAGCTGTGCTATAATGGGACAAAACGTCCGATCTCCGGATGATTCTATACCACGATCCAGAAAGGATGATTCAATGGACATTCTTGAGGCCATTTCCGCCCGGCGGAGCGTTCGAGCCTATACCGACCAGCTCATTCCCCGTGAGACCATAGACCAACTGCTGCGTCTGGGCACCATGGCCGCCACGGGCAGCAATCAGCAGCCCTGGGGCTTTGTGGTCCTCCAGGGCAAGGAGGAGATCGACGGCCACAACCGGGCTATCAAGGCCGACCTGCTCCCCCGGCTAGAGGAGGTCCCCCACCTCCAGCAGTACCGCGCCGGACTGGAGAATCCCAATTTCAGCGTGCTCAACCACGCCTCCAATATGGTCATCATCTACGGCAATACCCAGGCCCATTACCACGTGTACGACTGCACCCTGGCCGCCGCCAACATCATGCTCTCCGGCCGCAGCATGGGCATCGAGAGCTGCTGGATCGGTTTCGGCGAGTATTATTTCAACTCCCCCGCTTTCAAGGCCGCCCACGGTGTACCGGAGGAGTTTGAGCTGGTCTGCCCCATGACCCTGGGATACCCGGTCAAAGCCCCCACAGAAGGCCCTTCCCGGAGGGCCCCGCTGATCTTTTACCCCTAAATAACCAAAACGCCGTCCCGTGAGGTAGCTGTCCATAAAACAGGTTTTGAAAAACAAATACTATGGCAGTTGCCGGACAAGGGTTGCTGACAAAAGGGGTATGTGTCATTAAGGCACATGCCCCTTTGCTTTTGCAGTTGCCTTTGTTGATGGTAGATGGATAGGATGGATTTTGTACGATTTAAGGCCGATAATCCGGAATTAGCTTCCCTGTGAGCAACGTGAAAAACAGGGGCAACGATGCGTCCATGCCCTTGCACAAGTACAGCTCATAGGTCAGTTAAATGCCGATTTCCGACCTGTTTCATAAGGGTACTTCTGAGATGTCATCTTTCAGAAAAGTAGTCAGAAATCCCTCACTTAAACCAATCCTTGTGAGGATAGGAAAGAAGTTTGCTGAAATGGTAATTTCGTCCATTATTCTGCGCTTCTGCAATCCGTGTACTGCACTCACCGTTCCGTTCGCTATTGCATGGTTACAATTAGTTGTTCACCATCCAATGAACAGTGGAATCCCTTTCCATAAGCAGTACATCATTTACAGAGATAAAAACCTCTGAATATTTGAAAGCTGTTTTTGCTTGTCCGGCCAAGTAAGTAGGATAGACAAGTACAAAGAAACATGCTATAATTCCTATAAATACTCTAAAAGACCACGTTAACATGTCAGGTCGCTGTCTGGCGGCACTTATTAACGGAGGTTTGGGTTATGAATAACAAACAAACGAAAAAGGCTACGGTCGATGCAATCAATGTGATGATCCGCCACGCGGACAAGGGGCCTTCCGGATTTTGGGTGGAGGATCACGAGGGCTGTGGCAATCCGGCGGTCTTTCCGGAATTTGAGGAGGGCTTGAAGCGAGGAAGGCTCGTCCAGAAAGAGCACTATTTTTGCCCATGGAATACCGCCATTATGTATGGTGATGGGCATGGCAACATAATCACGGGTTGTTATCATAGCTGCTCTATTGACAAGGCGAGGTATCTGTCTGCTCAGGAACTGAAAGAGATTCTTGTCCGCTTCAAAACACGCATGGAAAATGGGGATTACGATTGCGTTGACCATTTATCGCCGTTGCTGACAAAAGGCGAAAGCAGACACATAGAGGATCGCATTCTTGCGGAGCAGCAGGAGCGCGAACGCTGCGAAAGGAAAAAGCGGCAGGAACGGCTCAAAAAAGCTGCTGCCCTGATTGCCAAGTATCCAGATGAAGAATCGCTTTTGGCAATCTACTATGGAGAAAAGGATTGCGTATTAGACGAAGGCGGGATCATTCTTTTTGACCCAGCGTCCCAGCGTAATGTTGTTGGAGCGGAGAAATTTTCCTACAATGATTATCTCGACGTTCAATTCGCGTCGTTGGGTAAGAAACACCGTCCGTACTTTGCTGACTGCTTTTTCAATGCGGTTATGTCTCATTTCAAAGGGCAGATTGAGAAGGTTAAGCCAAAACATATTTGCTTCAAGCGGATCTTCATTAGTGGAATGTACACCGATGGGACAATGTTTGACGGAAAAGAGGATCACGTCTGGATGGACAAATCCGGCTTTGAAGAGTACAACGTTGGTGACAGTGTTTCTTTCGGTGCCGAGGTCTACCGCTATGTAAAAACCGGAAATGGAAAACTGATTGACTACGGACTGCGTAACCCGACAGGCCTCCAAAAGATCGAAGCCTACGAACTTCCCAGTGATGATGAACTGATTATGCAGGAAGTTGAACAGCTTATCTGCGAGACTTGCTTTCTAAGCGAGCAGTGTAATCGCAATTACTGCACAATGGATCCAAAGAAAAAGCGTTTGCTCAAACAAGAAATGTTCCGTGTAATAAAGGCACAGACAGATAAGGAGACGCAGAAATGAAACGATTCTTTCTTATGTGGGGACTTGTAATTGCATTGTCGCTGAGTGGGTGCGGATCGTCGGCATCCCGCGTTGAAACACTGAAAAGCTGGTCTTTCCAGTATAACGAGGGGACAAGTGATTACAGCCTTTTCTTTGGCTTGGCTGATAAAAATGATAAACCCCTGTCAGCCGATGTCGATGTGGATATTCGAATCGTAAATGATGCGGATGAAGAGGTCTATGCTGGTACAAAGTTCGTTTCTACTGATGATTTTGGCTATTATACCAGCCAAGCTGCCGGAGAGCAGTATCTTGCCAATGTGAGAATCCCTGCTGCTGAGATCAAAGCCGGAACGTCCGCAAGCGGGAAGGTTTATTTCACCGTGTACAAGGAAAACGCAGTTCAGTTTGACGAAGTAAACTGCGATGCTCTGTATTGCCTGCCTATTGAAGATGTTCAAGTGACGTTTGATTCATTTCCGCTCGATCTGAAGGTGAAGGACTTCATGGGGAGTACGGCATCCGTGATCCAAATTCAAGGAGCCGAATTTAAGTTTGACAAAGACTATTCTCCGCAGCTGACCATTACGATTACCGGAGAAAAGAAGAGCGGGAGCAGTGATTCCGGGTATGATATGATTGGTTATAAGCTGTATGACAGTGCGGGTTATCTGGTAGACTCCGGCAATATATACCTATCTTCTCTGAGCGCCGGAGATAAATTCAAGGATGACTCTGTTGTGATCTATGACATTACTCCCGGCGAATCCTACACATTCCAGTTATCAGAGTATAGCTGGTGAGCTTTCGTAATTTTTCACGAATATAAGGGCTTGGGACTATCCCAAAATACGAAAACAGGGCGTTTCGGCGGTCAGCCGGAACGCTCTGTTTTTTCGGTGTGGGTACTCACCGGATTTGCTTGCTGCTCTGCAAGGAAATCCCGGTCAACCCACGCCGTTTTTCGCAAGTGTAGCTACACTTGCTGTGCTTGCTCTTCCTCTCATAATCGCATTGACTCGAACGTTTGTTCTTGTTATAATTAGGCTGAAAGATTAAAAAAGTCTTGGAACGCAGTTGATTTTCATTGGCAAATGGCGGCATCGCCGCCTTGATTACCGGCTTGCACAGGCGAACGAGCCTGTCAAGGACGCGCAGCGAGGCGAAGCCGATTCCTTGACTGGCACGGACGGCTGTGCGACCCGGCGAACTGCCTGTAATTCTCCTGTGAATCCCGGTACATTGCCCAGTGGAATTCCGGAAATTGTCGTGATATACTGAATAACAATAGGTCATATCACGCACTTTGCTCCGGGAGATTCATGCGGCAATGCTCGGAAATCTGAATGAAAAGGAAGGTGCAAATGGATAACAAGAAACGTAACGTCCAAGTGAAATCGGACGGCAGCCGCAGTGCCCCCGTTCCTCTCTGGCAGGAGTTACCGCAGATCACGGTACGCCTGAAAGAAGGAAACACCATCTACCGCTTTACTGCCAGTTTTGACGGAACGCACGCCCTTCCTGAAAAGGCGGTGAAGCTGATCGACTCCGAAGGGAGTGTGTGATCGTGACCAACAGCAACCTTGTCTTGGCAGACTGTCCTCAGATGATGGAGGAATCTACTATAAAGCAGTCTGACAAAATTACCGCGCTGTATTGCCGCCTGTCCCGTGACGATGAATCACAGGGCGACAGTAACAGCATTGTGAATCAAAAAGCCTATCTCAGCCGATATGCAAAGGAACACAGCTTCCGCAATACGGAGTTCTTTGTGGATGACGGTTACACAGGCGCAAACTTTCAAAGACCGGATTGGCAGCGCATGATGGCGCTGGTGGAAGAAGGGAAGATCGGCACGGTCATCACGAAGGACATGAGCCGCATCGGTCGAAATTATCTGGAAGTGGGGATGTATACCGAGATCACATTCCCACAGAATAACGTGCGGTTCATTGCCATCAACAGCGGTGTGGACAGCGCTAACCAGCAAGACAATGAGTTCGTCCCGTTCGTCAATATTATCAACGAATACTACGTTCGGGACGGCAGCAAGAAAGTGCGTACCTCGCTCCGGCTCAAGGGAGAATCCGGCGAACACCTGACGACAATTCCGCCGTATGGCTACGTCAAAGACCCGGATAATTCAGAGCATTGGCTCGTCGATCCGGAAGCGGCGCAGGTGGTCAAGCGCATCTTTTCCCTCTGCATGGACGGGAACGGTCCGACGCAGATTGCCCGGATGCTGAAAGAGGATCATGTGTTGACGCCTACCGTTTATCAGGACAGGCAAAAACGAAAAGTCCGCTGCGCTTTGCCTGACAATCCTTACAACTGGAACGGCAGCACCGTTGCCGCAATTCTGGAACGGATGGAGTATTGCGGGCATACCGTGAACTTCAAAACGCACCGGCAGTCCTACAAAATCAAGAAGACCATCGAGAATCCACCGGAGCAATGGAAGATATTCCGCAACACCCACGCAGCCATTGTGGATGAGGACACCTTTCAGCGGGTACAGGAGCTGCGCCGCAACAAACGCAGACCGGCAAGAACGGGCAAGAGCAACCTCTTTTCCGGCGTTGCCTACTGTGCCGATTGCGGGGAAAAAATGTACTACTGCACCTCGCGGAACTTTGAAGAACGACAGGATCATTTCGTCTGCTCTACCTCTCGCAAGAAGGGAAAAGACGTGTGCGGAACGCACTTCATCCGTGCGGTTGTTCTGGAAAAGGGCGTGCTGAAATTTCTGCAAATCCTGCTTTGGTATATCTCCGATTGTGAGGATCTGTTCCGCGATAAGCTGGGTGCAAAGCGCAAGGAGGACTTCAAGAAAGAACTCGCCGCAAAGCGCAGACAGCTCACGCAGGCACAGCGCAGGATGGAAGAACTTGACCGTTTGTTCAAACGGCTCTATGAGGACAATATCTCCGGCAAAATCAATGATAGCCGATTTGAAAAGCTGTCCGCCGACTATGAAAATGAGCAAACAGAGCTGACGGAGAAAATGCAGCTTTTGGAACAGGAGATTGCCCAGCAGGAGGAAGAAGCCGACAGCATTGAGCAGTTCATCCTCCGGGCGAAGAAATATCCCAACTTGCAGGAACTGACGCCCGCTGTGCTGCATGATCTTGTGAACAGGGTCTATGTTTCCGCACCGGATAAGAGCAGCGGGCAGCGAGTGCAGGATGTGCATATCAGCCTTGCCTGCATTGGTTTCCTGCCGGAGAGCATCATTGCCGAAATGATCACCCACGCATCAAAAAGCAGAACAGCGTGACTTCCGCCACGCTGTTCTCTCTAACCTTATAAACCTGTCTTATGCGCTGCTACCCTGGGGCGGCGTTTTGTTCTATCCGGAAGCAGCTTTGTTTTTCCCGCTTATTCAACTGTCCAGATCAAAGGGCGGCACGTCCCGGCTCTGGGGAATGGCGTCTCCCTCGAACTCCAGCTCCTCGGGCACGCCCTCGTCACAGATAGGCATATCGTCCGGCAGGGCGGACATGGACTGGCGGTACTGCATCTCCTGCCACTGGGCCTTGGTGATCAGGACCTGTCGGGGCTTGGAGCCCTCGAAGGGGCCCACCACGCCCTTCTCCTCCATCTGGTCCACCAGACGGGCGGCCCGGGAGTAGCCCAGCTTCAGCCGCCGCTGGAGCATGGAGACGCTGGCCATGCCGGTCTCCACCACCACCTCGATGGCGTTGGGCAGCAGCTCGTCGTAATCGCCGGCGTCGCTCTCGGCGGGCTCGCTGCTGCCCTTGTTCCCCTTGTCCTTGGCGGCGGCGTGCTGCTCAATCTCGTGGAGGACTTCCTCGTCATACTCGGCGGTGCCGCTGCGCTTGACGAACTCCACCACCCGGCTCACCTCGTCGTCGGAGATGAAGCAGCCCTGCACCCGCTGGGGCTTGCCCGAGCCTAGGGGGAAGTAGAGCATGTCGCCCCGGCCCACCAGCTTCTCGGCGCCGGTGGTGTCCAGGATGATGCGGGAATCCAGGGAGGACTGCACCGCGAAGGCGATGCGGCTGGGGATATTGGCCTTCATCAGGCCGGTGATCACGTCGGCGGAGGGCCGCTGGGTGGCGATGATCAGGTGCATCCCGGCGGCGCGGCCCATCTGGGCCACCCGACAGATGGACTCCTCCACCTCCTTGGCGGCCACCAGCATCAGGTCGGCCAGCTCGTCGATGACCACCACCACCGAGGGCATCTTCTTCATCTCCCCGGTGCGCTCGGCCAGGGCGTTGTAGGCCTTCAGATCCCGGACCCCTACTTCGGAGAAGGCGCGGTAGCGCTTCATCATCTCGGTCACTGCCCACTGCAGGGCTCCGGCCGCCTTCTTGGGGTCGGTAACCACAGGGATGAGCAGGTGGGGGATGCCGTTGTAGATGCCCAGCTCCACCATCTTGGGATCCACCATGATGAGGCGGACCTCCTCCGGCGTGGCCTTATAGAGCAGGGAAATGATGAGGGAGTTGGTGCACACCGATTTGCCCGAGCCGGTGGTGCCGGCGATGAGCAGATGGGGCAGCTTGCCGATGTTGCACACCACGCAGCGGTTGCTGATGTCCTTGCCCACGGCGAAGGAGACTTTGGAGGGGTTGTCCCGGAACTCCCGGGAGTCAATCACGTCCCGGATGCCCACCGGGGCCACCAGCTTGTTGGGGACCTCGATGCCCACCATGGAGATCTTGTCCGGGATGGGGGCGATGCGCACGCCGGTGGCGCCCAGGGCCAGGGCGATGTCATCGGTCAGGTTGGTCAGCTTGTTCATCCGCACGCCCTGGGCCAGCTCCAGCTCGTACCGGGTCACCGAGGGGCCCCGCACCGCGTCCACGATGGCGGCGTCGATACCGAAGGAGCGGATGGTGTCAGCCAGGCGGGCCTGGTTGGCCTGGAGCTCCCCGGCCATGTCGCTGGCGGACACGCCGCCGCTGCGCTTCAAAAGGTCAATGGGCGGATACTGATAGACAGGCCCGGCGGGCTCCTCCATACTCTTTTCAATGTCCCGGCCCACCTCGGCGGCGGCCTGGGCCGTCTCCTCCGCCCGGGCCTTTTTGGATACGGCTGGCTCCCGCTGGATCTCAGGCATGGGCGGCAGGTTCTCCCGGGCCGCCGGTGCAGACTCGGCCGCCGCCGTCTCCGCCGCGCCCGGGCGCTGGTACTGCCCGAAGGGCGGCTTGTCCGGCTCGTTGGAGGAAACGCTCTCTGTCTCCGCGGTATTCTCCGCCGGAACGGCCGGCCCTGCCGCCGGGACGCTCTCCTCCGGATGGGCGGGTTCCGGCTTGGTGATCACCGGTACGTTGGGCTCCGGCGGCTTCACATCGCTGCCTCCGGTGAGCACCTCGTCCGGTGCGGGCACCGCCGCCCTGCGGTTAAAGAACTTCTCCTTCTTCTTTCCGAAGAGGGGATTGGGAGCGGATTCCCGCCCCACCAGCGGTCCTTCGTCCACCGGGATGTCGATGGCCGCCCGGCGGCTCTTGCCCCGGGCGGCAACAGCGGCCCCAGCGCTCTCCTGCGGCGCCTCCCGGCCCCGGCGGGGAGCGCGCTCCGGCTCCTCCGGTTCTTCATACTCCTCGTACTCCGGACG
The DNA here is from genome assembly GCF_052065415.1 of Pseudoflavonifractor sp. HCP28S3_F10. NCBI lineage: Bacteria > Bacillati > Bacillota > Clostridia > Eubacteriales > Oscillospiraceae > Pseudoflavonifractor > Pseudoflavonifractor sp. HCP28S3_F10. Next base: position 107,314 of record NZ_JBQHUB010000005.1, read on the forward strand.
GCTGCGGATGAAGTCCACCACGTCGGCCAATGTCACATTGGCAGCCCCCATGGCCAGCACCGCCATGGCCAGCACGAAGATCACCCCTGCGCCGATGGGACTGAAGGCTGCCGACAGGCCCAGGGCCAGCACGCCGCCCAGTACGCCGCCGCTCTTCACGCTCTGTCCCTCAGTCCAGAGCTGTTTGATCAATTCCGCCGTCCAGGCGTACTCTCCCCGGGCCAGCAGGACGTGGAGCATCCCGCCCAGCAGCACCGGCAGAAGCAGGGCGCAGCACACCCGCAGCGCCACCGGGCGGCCCCGGTGGAAGGCCAGGATGAAGGCGGCAGCCAGCAGCATGGGCGGCAGCAGATAAAAGCCATAGCCCATCAGGCCCTTTGCCAGGCCGCAGAACCAGTCGTTGAAAAAGCCCTTGTTCTGGACGCAGCCCAGCACCGCAAATACCGCCAGCAGCAGGCAGACCAGCGCCCCCACGCCCCGGCGGACAGGCTTGGGCTGCGGGGCCTTCTTCCGCCCATTCCCGCCGGAACGGCTGCCCTGGGTGATCTTGCTCCGGCTGCCGCTGCCGCTCTTTTTGGCGCCGGAGCCGGAGGAGGCGGTCCGTTTCCCGCCTGTGGTCTTCTTTTGTGCAGTGGCCATGGGATCTCATCCTTTCTGAACAAGCAAGGCATGGACGAACCATGCCTCGCTCAACGGTTATTGCTTTGGAACAGGCTCTTTTACCGGGTGATCAGCGGTACGATGATCCCGGCGATCAGGGAGCCGAGGCCCACCACCCAGCAGTAGTAGGCGAACATGCCGAATTTGCCCTTGTCCGACAGGGTGTTGACCAGGCGGATGGCAAAGTAGCCCACCACGGCGGAAACTGCGACGCCCACCAGATAAACGGGGATCTGGCCGGGGTCGGCCCCCTCGGCAATGGCATCCCCCACCTTCAGGATATTGGCGCCCAGAACGGCGGGCAGGGACATGAGGAAGGAGAAGCGGACGGCAAACTTCCGGTCAAAGCCCCGCAGCATACCGGTGGAGATGGTGATGCCTGAGCGGGAGATGCCCGGGATGGTGCCGATGGCCTGAGCCGCGCCCACCACCAGCGCATCCACTACGGTGGCATTTTTAGCGTTCTTCCGGCCCCGGGCCATCCGGTCGGAGAAGAAAAGCAGGCAGCCGGTGGCCAGCAGTGCGATGGACACCGAAACGCTGCTGGAAAAGACCTTCTCCATCCAGTCGTTGATGGGCACGATGAGGAACAGGGGCAGGGTGGCCACTACGATGAGCATCACCAGCCGCCGGGCGGGCGGCGGCGTGCCCCTGTCCCGCTCCCCCGGCTTTACCAGGGAGCGGATCCACCGGAAGAACTCCACGATCATCTCCAGTACGTCTTTCCAGTAGTAGATGCACACCGAGACCAGCGTGCCCAGGTGGAGCAGCACCGTGAAGAGCATGTGGTTGGCTTCCACGTTTTCTATGCCGAAGAAGGTCTGGAACAGGACCAGATGGCCCGAGCTGGAGATGGGCAGAAATTCCGCGACGCCCTGGATGACGCCCATCAGGATGGATTGGATGTAGCTCAATGTATTCCCTCCGTTCGATGAATAAGGCCGTCCGCCTGCAAAGCCCGATTCTCTGTAATATTATTCCATTTCTATTTTGAGACATATATAAAATATGATAGCACACTTCAAACAATATTTCCATGCTTTTCTTTCGATTATGTCAACAAAAAGGGACGGGGTCTCCCCCGTCCCTTTTGATCAGCCCGGCTGCGTCTGCTGCTCCCGGCGCTTCTCGATCATTCTGTGCAGGCATTCCAGCGCGTCGGACAGGCCGCCGATCCGGTCGATGAGCCCGATGGCCACCGCCTCCTCCCCATAGATGACGCTGCCCACGTCGGCGGCCAGCTCCCCGGTCTGCAGCATCAGCCGGGTAAAGGTCTCCCGCTCCACCGAGCTGTTGCGGGTGACGAACTGTAAAATGCGCTCCTGAATGCGGGTAAAATAGTGGAAAGTCTGGGACACGCCGATGACCGTCCCCGACAGACGCACCGGGTGGATGGTCATGGCCGCCGACGGCGCGATGAAGGAGACCTTGGCCGACACCGCCAGGGGCACACCGATGGAGTGCCCGCCCCCCAGCACCAGGGAGACGGTGGGCTTCTTCATGCCCGAGATCAGCTCCGAGATGGCAAGGCCCGCCTCGATGTCGCCCCCCACGGTGTTGAGCAGCACCAGCAGGCCGTCCACATCGTCGCTCTCCTCCACCGCCGCCAGCAGCGGGATGACGTGCTCGTACTTGGTGGTCTTGACGGCGGCGTCCAGCGCCTGATGGCCCTCGATCTGGCCCACGATGGTCAGGGTGTGGATGGTGCCCCACCGGGTACGGATCAGGGCTGAGCCCAGCTCCTGAATGTCGCTGCGCTGCTCCTCGGGCAGCTCCTGTCGGTCTTTTTCCATGGCTTTTCCTCCCTCAAACGGCATTGAGGGCAGTTTTTCCCTTTTCCCGGGTTTTATACCCCGGGCCGGGATCCTAAGGAACGGCCCGGCTTATACGGTCTCTTCCGCTTCCGGCCCGCCGTGTTTCTCCAAACCCCGCCAGAAGTCCTCCCCCTTCACGGTGGAGAGGTAGCGCCGCCGGTCGCCGGGGCGGCCCTCCTCAAAGTGGCAGGCGGCGGCATAATCGCACCACTGGCAGGCGTTGTGGTCCGGCCCCCGCCAGAAGGGGTCGGCGGCGATGTTGCCGGCGGCCAGCTCCTGGCCGATCTCCCGGAGGACGGCGCCGATGTGCCGCTCCAGCCTGCCCAGCCGCTCCGCCGTGACCAGGGCGTCCCCGGTGACGGCCCCCGTCCGGCTGGACACCCGCACCGGCAAAAAGCGGATGCCCGCTTCCCCCGGATGCTCCATGGCGGCGAGCACCTGGGGATCGTCCAGCACCAGCCCCTTCCGCTTGAGCTCGCTGTCCACCGAGCGGCGGCGCTCCGCCTCGGTCATGCCCCGGCTGCCCACCACGATGGCGTCCCGGGCCGGCAGGTAGAGCACGCCGGAGGGGACGATCTCCTTCCCGCCGAAGCGCTCCTTCCCCTCCTCCTTCAACGTGAAAAGGTAGAGCAGCATCTGCAAGCCCATGCCGTTCCACACGTCGGTCAGGTCAAAGGATTTCCGCCCGGTCTTGTAGTCGATGACCCGCAGGTAGAGCTTTCCGTCCTCCACCCAGCCGTCCACCCGGTCCACGAAGCCCGAGATGCTCACCGTGACGCCGTCCACGGTAAGCTGTACCGGCGGCAGGTCCTTGTTGCTGCCGAAGCCCAGCTCAAAGGCGATGGGCTGGAAGTCGGAGCTCTGCAGCTCCTTCACCACGTTGTCCACCACCGCGTATACCGACCTGAGCAGCCGGGAGAAGAGATAGCGGAACCGGGGCGTCTCATGCTCCAGCCCTCCCAGCTCCTCCTTCACGTAGCGGTCCACCGTTTCCCGGGTCAGGCGGCGGAGCTTGTCCCGCTCCAGCTCCCTGGGCACGGGGACAGTCCCCTCCTCCGTCAGCGTCCGCAGCACGTGCTCCAGCACATAGTGGACAAAGGTGCCGTACTCGGGGGCGTGGAACCCCGCGGCCTCCCGGGCTTTGGCCTTCAGGCCGTACTGCATGAAGTAGGAGAAGTGGCAGGACTTGTACTTGTCCATCCGGGAGGCCGACATGGGCACCCGGCGGCCGTACAGGGCCTCCACCGCAGCCGGGGACAGGCTGCCCCGCTCCAGGGCGGCCGAGCGCTCCATCCGTTCCACCAGTGGTGCGTACTCCGGAAGCTCCCGCAGGGCGGAACACACCTCAGGGAAGCGGCCCGCCCGCTCCAGGGCCGGACGTGGGGCGGCCAGGCGGAAAGTCCCGCCGGTCTCCTCCTCCCCCGTCACCCCCAGCGCCGGGAAGAGGGCGCGCAGCTTCCCCACCAGAAAGGCGGGGCGGCGCTCCTCTCCTTCCGGCCCGGCGGCGGCCCAGCTCACCGACAGGTGCTCCGACGGCAGGGCCAGGGTCTCGTAGACGATGGTCATCTCCCGGTACAGCTTGTCCGACAGGCTGGGGGCCAGCTCCAGGCCATAGGAGGCCAGCAGGCTCCGGTCGTCATCGTTCAGAAGGCCCGGGGCGGGGGCGGCCCGGGGGATGGCGCTGTCGTCCGCCCCCAGCAAAAACAGCGCCCGGCAGGACTTGTGGGCCAGGCGGGGCATCTCCCCGGCGCTCACCCGGTCCAGGGACACCGGGATGCTCCCCACGCTGTACTGGGAGAGCATCAGCGTGAACAGCCGGGCGAACTCCTCCCCCTCCATGGGCATGCCGTCCAGGGTGCGGGCGCACTGCTCCATGGCGTCGCACAGGATATCCCAGAGCTGGCGGTACTCCTCGGCCAGCACATCCTCCCCCCGCTGCCGCAGGGCTTCCTCCCGCTCCCGCAGGCGCTGGGGCAGACCGATATCCTCCAGGAACTGCCACAGGGCGGCCGTATAGCCCCGGCCGGTCCTGTCCCCGCAGGCGCGCAGGCGCTCCAGCGGCCCGGTCACTTTGCGCCGCAGGGTGTTGAGCTCCTCCAGAAGAGCCTCGTCCGCTTCGGTCCAGGCAAGGCCATAGCCCTGGGGATGCATGGTCCAGTCCGCTTTGCCCGTCCACTTGCTCCCCTTGATGTCCCATTTCAGGACGTAGTTTTCCAGCTTGTCCCGCTCCCCGTCGGTCAGGCCGGTCAGGCCGGTCTTGAGATAGCGGAACACATCCTCATACCGGTATCCTCCCGCCACGGTGTCCAGGGCGGCGGTGATGAGGGCGAGCACCGGCTTTTGCAGGATATCGCTCATCTGTCCCAGAAAGACCGGCACGCCGTACCGGGGGAAAACAGTCTCGATCAGGGGGCCGTAGGTCTCCATGGACCGGGCCGAGACGGCGATGTCCCGGAACCTCAGTCCCTCCTCCCGCACCAGACGCAGGATCTCCGCCGCCGCCCACTCCACCTCGGAATAGGGGGACGACGCCCGGAAGAGGGAGATCCCCTCTCCATCAGCCTGCGCACTTTGGGGCGCGGCCGCGAACAGCTCCCGCTCCACCGCCGCCAGGGCGGGCCGCCGGTGCCGGCTGGTGACAGTGCGGATCTCGGTCTCCGCCGGTATCCCCACCTCCCCGGCCAGGCGCAGCAGCTGCCGGGCCGTGCGGCGGGCGGGAGAAAAAATCCCGCTCCCTCCCTCGGTCTCCTCCAGGTGGTCGCAGGTCAGGGCCACCGTCACCGAGCGGGCCTGCTTCAGCAGAGCCCGGATCACCGAGCGCTCCTGGGGGGTGAAATCAGTAAAGCCGTCCAGATAGAAGTCCATGCCCCGGGCCCAGCCGCTGCCCTCCAGGGCGGTGACCAGCCGGGTGAGCCGGTCCCGGGGGTCGGCCCCCTGCCGGGCGGTCAGGGCCTCGTAAGCGCCGAAGATCAGGGAGATGTCCCGCAGCTTGTCCCCTTCTCCCCCGCCGGTCTCCTCCCCCGCGTCCCAGAGCTGCGCCGGCGTGACCCGGCAGCTCTTCAGCTCGTCCACGGTGGACAGCAGTCCGGAGAGAAAGGCCGGCCGCCGGGAGGGGCGGCGGTAGACAGTGAGCTGGTCGGACACCTGCCTGAGAGCGGTGTACATCAGCAGCAGGCGGCCGCCGGCATCCAGCGTGGGGGCGGCCACCCCGCCGAACACGGAGAACACCCGCCCCGCCAGCCGGGTGAAGGAGAGCACCTCGGCATATCGGGAGACCTGATTCCCCGCCAGGGCGCACAGCCGCCGCTCGCTGTCATGAGAGTGCTGTTCGGGCACGATGAGCACCTGGGGGCGCTCTCCCCCGCTCGTCCCGATCCGCCGCAGCAGCTCGGTGGACTTTCCGGTGCCAGACCGGCCCAGCATCAGCTTCAGCATTGGTACTCTCTCCTCTCGCCTGAGTTATCCCGTTCAGTTTACCACGGATCAGGGATTTTGAACAGCACCCGTCCCGATGCCGCAGAACTCCAGCCTGACCAGGAGCTGCTGGTTCACCAACTTCCGGCCCAGAAGCTCCCGGAACCGGGCGCTTTTCTGCTTTCCCTCCCGCTTCATGGCCTCCAGCTGGGTGGAGAGTTCCTCCTGCTCCGCCAGGAGCTGTTCGCAGGCCGTTTCAAACCGGGCCAGCTGGGCAATGGCGTCCTCCAGCTCCTCCGGGACCACCCGCCAGCGCTCTCCCTCCGGTATGGTATATCGTTTCATATCCTGTTCCTCCTTTTTGTGCCGTGAACAGACAAAGCGGCGGCAGACCGGGTATCCCCGGAGCTGCCGCCGCATGCCGCCCACTTCTGTTTTGTACGATCAGAACTTCACAATACCCAGGGACTGCAGCAGCAGGATGAAGAGCAGCGCCGGCGCCACGAAGCGGATCATCACCACGTACAGCCGCTGCCGGCCGAACCTGTGGCCGCCCAGGGTCACCTCGTCGATGATGACGTCCGGCTTCACCACCCAGCCTACCAGGACACAGGTGGCGATGGCCACCACCGGCATCAGCAGGCTGTTGCTCACATAGTCCATGATGTCCAGGATCTGTGCCACAGTGCCGTTGGGGAGGGCCGCCTCAAAATAGAACACGTTGTAGCCCAGGCAGACCACCACGCCCGCCGCCAGCGCGAAAAGGGCCGTGGCAACAGTGGCCTTTTTGCGCTCCATGCCGAACTTGTCGATAGCGCTGGACACCACCGCCTCCATCACGGATACGGAGGAGGTGACCGCCGCGAAAAAGACCATCAGGAAAAACACCAATCCGACGGCAGCGCCCAGGGGGCCCATGGCCGCGAAGATCTTGGGCAGGGACACGAACATCAGGGCCGGGCCCTTGGACATGCCCTCGGGGCCCATGAAGGTATACACCGCCGGGATGATCATCATGCCCGCCAGGAAGGCCACCAGCGTATCGAAGATCTCGATCTGGTTCACCGCCCGGCCCAGGTCGGCATCCTTCTTCACATAGGAGCCGTAGGCCACCGAGATGCCCATGGCCACGCTGATGGAGTAAAAGAGCTGCCCCATGGCGTCGGTGAGCACGGAGAGGAACTTCTGCACGGTCATTCCGGTAAAGTCCGGGATAACGTAGGCGCCGAAACCCTGAAGGCCGGTGCGGGTCACGCCCAGCGCATCGGTGTGCTCCAGGGTCAGGGAAAAACCGGCGATGCCGATGATGAGCACCAGCAGGATGGGCATGAGCACCTTGGAGCAGCTCTCAATGCCGTGGTTCACGCCCTTATATACCACCAGCGTGGTGGCGGCCAGGAACACGACAAACCAGAGGATGGGCTCCCACTGGGCGGTGATGAAACCCGTAAAGTATCCGTCTGCCACCGCATCCGCGCCGCCGCCGGTGAGGTAGGTGAAGAAGTACTTCAGCACCCAGCCGCCGATGGTGGAGTAGTAGGGCAGGATGATGACAGGCACCAGGCAGGCCAGAACGCCGATCCAGCCCCAGCCGCTGTGCAGCTGCCGGTAGGCGGTCAGCGGGCTCTGTGCCGTCTTTCTGCCGATGGCAATCTCGGTGATCAGAAGGGTAAAGCCGAAGGTCAGCGCCAAAATCACATAGACCAGCAGAAACACGCCGCCGCCGTCCTTGGCCGCAAGGTACGGGAACCGCCAGATGTTGCCCAGGCCCACGGAGCTGCCCGCCGCCGCCAGCACGAATCCCAGGGTACCGGAAAATTTGCTTCGCTTGTTCTCTCTCTCCATTTGCATCTCCCGCTTCTCTCTTCATTTGTTTGGGTACGGCAGACCAAAAAAATCAGGCTGTGCCCCTCAGCGGCAGCCTGACTTTACCATGATAGTCTGTTATAGATTATAATAGGTCCCGCCCGGGAATGCAAGGTCAATTTTCCTTTGGCCGGGTCCATGCGGCCCAAAAGCGCCGTATTTTTTGCCCTCCGGATGGATCGTTCCTGCTGCCATCCAAAAATGCAGTTGCCTCTCCATCGCGGCCGCGGTATACTGAGCGGGGATCACCTGACTGGAAACAGATCAGCTGCCGGCACATCAGCGGCATCAAAAGCCCAAAGGAGGTTTTTCCATGCTTCCGCCAAAACATTCCCTCATCCATGTCGTACCGGCTGCAGTTACGCTCCTCCTTCTGCTCCTCTGCTCCGGGTGCAGTTCATCCATGGGAGATAAGGAGACATCCTACGATCTGAGTACAGAGCGGATCCGGAAGGACACGGAATACCTCTGCGATACCATCGGCGTCCGCACCGCCGGAACGGCCGGGGAAACGGCCGCCTGTGACTGGATCTTTGAGACATTGCAGTCTTCCGGTTTCTCTCCCGAGTCCGGTCCCGCCTCCCTGTCCGGCATCCCCGCTCTGCGCCGTGTCTCCTTTGACGGTTTCCGGGGAACGAAAAGTGAAAATGTCATCGCCGTCTGCAATCCCGGATCGGACGGCCCTCTGTTTTCCATCACTGCGCACTATGACAGCGTGGAGACTTCTCCGGGCGCGCGGGACAACGGCGCATCGGTAGCCGTTCTGCTGGAGATCGCCCGCTTCCTGGGCCCGGAAAACCCGGATTTTCCCTGTGAGATCCGCATGGTGTTCCCGGGCTCCGAGGAAAATGGCTATCACGGTTCTTCCGCTTACGTTTCCTCCCTCTCAGAAGAGGAAAAAAGCCGCCATCTGGGCGCTTTCAATATGGATATCTCTGCCGCCTCGCCGGAAGATCAGGCAGTCCTCGTCTGCTATACGCTGGGAAAAATGCAGGATGGCGTATATCAGGAAGGAAATTTCCTGGAGCCGGTCCAGGGACTTGTGGCCTCCTCGGTAGCACAGGCCTGCAAAACCCTTTATGGGCGGGAGATCGGGGGTATTTTTCATGTAGGAGAAAGTGATCATGTGAGTTTTCACAACATGGGCCTGGAGGCCGTAAACGTCTGCTGGCGCAGAATAGACCACGGCACACCGCGGCTCCCGGAAAGCTACCACCGCCAGAACGATACCCCGGCAGGGCTGGATTATGACACGGCCCGTGCCAGCGGGCGCTGCATCCTGGAAGCCATCCATACATTGTCCGCCGCACGTCAGGCCGGGCAGCAGTAAAGGCTCCGCCCCTCTTCCATATGCCGTTGAAATACAGCAAAAGCCCGCGCCGTCGGCGCGGGCTTTTATATTCCCCGTTACTGGGGATTGACAGTATACTTGGGCCCCGCCCAGCCCTTACTGGGGATTGACAGTATAGTTGGGGGCCTCTTTGGTGATATAGATGTCGTGGGGGTGGGATTCACGCAGGCCGGCGGCAGTGATCTGGATGAACTGGGCCTTCTGCTGCAGCTCGGGGATATTGTGGCAGCCGGTGTAGCCCATGCCGGAACGCAGGCCGCCCATGAGCTGGTAGATGGTCTCGCCGGTGAGTCCCTTGTAGGGCACGCGGCCTTCCACGCCCTCGGGGACCAGCTTCTTGTTGTTCTCCTGGAAATAGCGGTCCTTGGAGCCCTTGGCCATGGCGCCCAGGGAGCCCATGCCGCGGTAGACCTTGAACTGGCGGCCCTGGTAAACCTCGGTCTCTCCGGGGGACTCCTCGCAGCCGGCCAGCAGGGAGCCCAGCATGACCACGTTGGCGCCGGCGGCGATGGCCTTGGCGATGTCGCCGGAGTACTTGATGCCGCCGTCGGCGATGACGGGCACGCCGTACTTGGCGGCCATGCAGGCGGCGTCATACACGGCGGTGATCTGGGGCACGCCGATGCCGGCCACCACGCGGGTGGTACAGATGGAGCCGGGGCCGATGCCGATCTTCACGCAGTCGGCGCCCGCCTCGATAAGAGCGCGGGTACCCTCGGCGGTGGCCACGTTGCCGGCGATGAGCTGCACGTCGGGATACAGGGCCTTGATGCGCTTGACGCACTCCAGGATGTTGTGGCTGTGGCCGTGGGCGCTGTCCAGGGCCAGCACATCGGCGCCGGCCTCCACCAGGGCGGCCACCCGGTCCAGTACGTCGCTGGTCACGCCGATGGCGGCGCCCACCAGCAGGCGGCCCTTCTCGTCGCGGGCGGAATTGGGATAGACCTCGGCCTTCTCAATATCCTTGATGGTGATGAGGCCCTTGAGGTGGAAGTCCTTGTCCACAATGGGCAGCTTCTCGATCTTGTGGCGGCGGAGGATCTCCCGGGCCTCGGCCAGCGTGGTGCCCTCGGGGGCGGTGACCAGGTTCTCCTTGGTCATCACATTGTCGATGAGCTGGGACATATCGGTCTCAAATTTCATGTCGCGGTTGGTGATGATGCCGATGAGCTTGCCGTTGTCGCAGATAGGCACGCCGGAGATCTTGTACTTGGCGCACAGCTCGTCAGCCTCGGCCAGGGTGTGTCCGGGAGCCAGCCAGAACGGATTGGTGATAACGCCGTTCTCAGAGCGCTTGACCATGTCCACCTGCTCGGCCTGAGCGCCGATGGACATGTTCTTGTGGATGATGCCGATGCCGCCCTCGCGGGCGATGGCGATGGCCATGCGGTACTCGGTGACAGTATCCATGGCGGCGCTCATCAGGGGAACGTTCAGCGTGATCTTCTTGGTAAGCTTGGTGGTCAGGTCGATGTCCGCGGGGAGCACGTCGCTCTCCGCCGGTACCAGGAGCACATCGTCGAAGGTGAGCCCCTGCTTGGTAAACTTCTGGCTGGCGTCTGTGTTGACCATGAGTGCATCTCCTTTATTTCTCTAACATGAAATTTTTCCTATTTTACTATCCGTGCCAACGGTTGTCAAGACCCACTTCCCGGTAATTCGGAAAGGGTAAGGGCCGCGTCGAAACGGGCGCTCTCCTGTCCGTCGGTCCCCTGGACGTACCAGACCCCGTCGGACCGGCCGGTACGGAGCCGGAGGACCTCCCCCGGCCGGCATTCGGCCTGAAACCCCACCTGCAGGGAGGAGACGAAGCTCCCCTCCCCCAGCCGCTCCAGATGGAGGGCGTCACAGGCAAAGTCAGCGTATTTGCTGTTGTTGACGTGGCGGTTCACATCGGCGTCGCTGTACCACAGCCGGCGCTCCTCCGCCTTTTCCATTTCCTCCGGCAGGCGCAGCCTGGTCAGCATCCGCTCCTTGCACAGCTCGCCGCCGTCAGTGCCCTGGAACTCGTCCAGCCTGGAAAGGCGCAGGGGCTTGTGGCTCTCCCGGTCGGCCAGGACCCACACCGAGACCGCCTCCCCCGCCGGCGCGCCGCCCACCGTCAGGTCAAAATCCCGGTACATGGACGCGCCCTTTCCGCCCCGGTGCCAGGTGCGCACGGCCACCGTCTCGTTCCAGGAGATGGGCCGGTCCAGCCGGTACCAGATCCGGGCCAGCATCCAGAAGGCGTTATGCCGCTCCAGCATCTCCTCCCGGGAGACGTGGAGGACCATGGCCGCCTCGGTGGCCGCCTCCTGCAAAAAGCCCAGCACGGCGGAGGGCCGGCACTGACCGAAGGGGTCGGTGTCCCTGCTGTCCACATAGTATTGGTAGTCGTAATACATATCTCCTGTTTTCCCCTCCTTCGGGCCGGTCAGCAGTCCTTTCCGTGTATGCGCAGGCTCTGCTTGCAGCAGATATCCTCGATATCGCTCTGGGTGGCCGCCGGGATGCGCAGGTCGCCGCCGCAGTCGGCGCAGATCAGGTCCACCGAGCTGTAATTCACCTGCAGCTTCCATCGTTTGGAGCCGCAGGAGCAGGAGATGCCGCCCCGCTGGGCGATGTCCTTCAGCTCTCCCAGCACCTCATTCATCACCACCTCATCCAGGAAGGAGCCCCGCTCGCCGGCCTGGGCATCCAGCTTGTCCACCGCTTCCTCCAGGCGGCGGACGGCGCCGTACACTGTGGTCTCCTCTCCCACATAGCAGCAGTCCAGGCCGGACGCGCCGCAGGAAAAGGCCAGTCCCCTCCGATGGAGGAAGTCCCGGCTGGAGCAGGTCACCGCGTGAGTCTTTCCGCAGTAGATGCATGGTACGTCCAGACGTATCCGGTCCCCCATCATCTCGACCCGCAGAGCCGATTTGCCGCAGGGGCAGGGCAGCTCATTGGGGGTGGCCGCCAGCTGGAACACGCTGCGCTCCACGATGACGCTCTGCCGGCAGGAGGGACAGATATAGGCAATGGTCCGTGTTTCGTCCGCCATAGGATACTCCTTTTCGCGGAGCCCGGCGGCCCCGCTCCGTCATACTTAATAAAATCTATTATACTCTAAAGACACAATTTTGAACAGCCTCCGCCCCCACAAAATCGTGACGCATACTCTCTTTGCTTTTTGTTCAAACTAGGCGCAAGGCGATACAGTCGCAAAGGATTATTTGCTTTTTTGAACTTCTTTGATGATACGCGCGGAGGCGAAGCGATATGTGGAAAAAACGGTGCGGCAGACAGACGGTAGCCCTGGAGCATCCCCCCTCCATTGCCGGCTGGGCCAGTGTGGTAGGCAAAAAGGAGGGCGAAGGTCCTCTGGCCCCCTATTTCGACCTGATCGGTCCGGACGATTCCTTTGGAGAAAAGAGCTGGGAGAAGGCGGAGAGCGCCATGCAGAAGCAGGCCCTTTCCACAGCCCTCACCAAGGCCGGACAGGCCCCCTCCGCTCTGGACTATATCCTGGCAGGCGACCTGCTCAACCAGTGCATCGGCAGCGGATTTGCCGTCCGGGGGCAGGACGTGCCCTTTTTCGGTCTGTACGGCGCCTGCTCCACCATGGCCGAGTCCCTCTCCCTGGCCTCCTTGCTGGTGGACGGCGGGTTCGCCCGGTGGACGGCGGCAGTTACCTCCTCCCACTTCTGCTCGGCCGAGCGGCAGTACCGCACCCCCCTGGAATACGGCGGACAGCGGACCCCCACCGCCCAGTGGACGGTGACTGGCTCGGGCGCCCTCATCCTGTCGGCGGAGGGTCCCGGTCCCTGTGTCACCCACGTCACCACCGGCAAGATCGTGGACAAGGGCATCAAGGACGCCAACAACATGGGGGCCGCCATGGCCCCAGCGGCCTACGACACCCTCCGCGCCCACTTCTCCGATACGGGCCGGAAGCCATCCTATTACGATCTCATCGTCACCGGCGATCTGGGCAAGCTGGGAAAGGAGATTGTGCTGGACTTCTTCCACCGGGACGGCATGGACCTGAAAAATCTGGACGACTGCGGCACCATGATCTTCGATCTGGAGGGGCAGGACGTCCACTGCGGCGGCTCGGGCTGCGGCTGCTCCGCCGTGGTGCTGGCCGGCTACCTGCTGGATGGGATGACCAAGGGCAGGTGGAAAAACCTTCTTTTCTGCGGCACCGGCGCCCTGCTCTCCCCCACCTCCACCCAGCAGGGCGAGAGCATCCCCAGCATCTGCCACGCGGTAGCTATCTCTGCACAAAGCTAATCCCCGCGCATCCGGCTCTCATCCCGGACAGGCCCTGTCCAGGCAGATGTGTTTCTGTCCCCTTCGCCTCACGGCCTGCGGCCGCAACCGGCGAGGGATGACATGTTCCGCCCACCGGGCGGAACCGGCCACGCAGTAGCCATTTCAGCTCAGAGCTAGTCCCCGCGCATCCGGCCTTCATTTCGGGCAGGCCCCGTCCAGGCAGATGTGTTTCTGTCCCCTTCGCCTCACGGCCTGCCCCATCATTCGACCAAAAGGAGCGTCTCTCATGGAAACCTTTCTGGAATACGCCCGCGCCTTTCTGTGCGGCGGGATCCTCTGCCTCATCGGGCAGATCCTCATTGATAAGACCGCCCTCACCCCCGCCAAGATTCTGGTGGTCTACGTGGTCTCCGGCGTGGTGCTGGGCGGCGTCGGGCTCTATCAGTACGTGGTGGACTTCGGCGGCGCCGGGGCCACCGTCCCCCTCACCGGCTTCGGCTTCCTGCTGGCCAAGGGCGTGAGGAAGGCCGTGGCCGAGCAGGGCGTCCTGGGCGCCCTCACCGGCGGCGTCACCGCGGCGGGCGGCGGCATCACCGCCGCCATCTTCTTCGGTTACCTGGTGGCCCTCATCTTCAAGCCCAAGTCCAAATCCTGATCCACCGGCCGGCCCGCGGAGCATCTGCGGACCGGCTTTTTCATTCCTGCGTTCCTCCGCGAGGGAGACTTTGGACATATGGGGGAATTGACTTCCCCCGAGGGAACCGCTATGATAATGTCAGTTTCATTTCATTGTTTCGTTTGAAAGGAGGGCGCCTCTTGTCCCTCTCCCGTCTCACCCGCTGCGCGGTGCTCACTGCCCTGGCTCTGGCCCTCTCAGTGGCCGAGGGGCTGGCCCCCGTCACCGTGCTCATCCCGCTGCCCGGGCTCAAGCTGGGGCTGGCCAACCTGGTCACCGTGTACGCCCTGTGCCGCCTTTCCGGCAGGGAGGCCCTGCTCATCCTGCTCTGCCGCTGCTTTCTGGGCAGTCTGCTGGGGGGCAACCTGATGGCCCTGGCCTTCTCCCTCACCGGCGGGCTCTTTTCCCTGGCCGTGATGGCTCTCCTCCTGCGCTGTCCCGGTCTGTCCCTCTACGGGGTGTCCGTGGCCGGGGCGGCCGCCCACAACACCGGTCAGATCCTGGCCGCCATGGCCGTGCTGGGCAGCCGGGCGCCGCTGGTCTATCTGGCCCCCCTGCTGCTGTGCTCGGTGATCACCGGCGGCGTTACCGGCGCGGCCTCCATCCTGCTGGTGCGCCGCGTCCCGCTTTCCCGCGCCGCAGGCTGAAAAAACACCCTTCCGCCGCAACTTTTCGCTCTGTGGTGCCGTCTCAATGATATGCAGACATACCTGAAAGAAAAAATTCAGAATTTGTAACGGAATTGTTCTTTCTTTCTCCCCGATCCTGTTGTATTATGGTAACTGCATTACATGACAAAGAGAGGATGCGACACCCATGACTCTGCTGAAACGAGGCGCGGCCCTTACGCTGGCTCTGCTGCTGGCCCTGTCCCTGGCCGCCTGCAAAAAAAATGCCTCCGCGCCCCCCAAGGGCAGCGGCGCCCCCCAGACCTCCGCCGTGCCCACACCCACGCCGGAGCCCACGCCGGAGCCCGATCCCTATGACGCGGTGAAGAACTACTGGTCGGAGGACCAGCTCACCCAGGAGTGGGGCCCCAATCAGGTGGTGGAGCACCTGTTCTTCCACCCTGTCATCGCCTATCCCCAGTGGGCCTTCCACGACGGCCCCACCCCCCAGTCCCAGAAGGACGGTCTGGATGACTGGATGGTGACGGTAGACGAGTTCAACAAGATCCTCCAGAGCGTCTACGACAATGGCTATATCCTGGTGCGCATGGAGGACGTGTGGAGCGAACAGACCAACGAGAACGGCGAGGCCCGGATGGTCCGCAACACCCTGAAGCTCCCTGAGGGGAAAAAGCCCCTGGTCATCTCCTTTGACGACGTGAACTACTACCCCTACATGCTGGAGGAGGGCTTCACCTCCAAGCTGGTGCTGGGGGACGACGGCCAGATCTGGGCCGAGTGCACCGACCCCTATACCAAGGAGACCTTCCTCACCCAGGATCTGGACGCCACCACCCTGCTGGACAAGTTCGTGCTGGAGCACCCCGACTTCTCCCTCAACGGCGCCAAGGCCATCTACTCCCTCACCGGCTATGAGGGCATCCTGGGCTACCGCACCCAGAACGACATCGACATCGCCGCCGACGATCCCGCCCGCCCCGCCTTTGACGCCAAGCGCCAGCAGGAGATTGAGGCCGTCAAACCCGTCATCCAGCGGCTGAAGGAGACGGGCTGGACCTTCGGCTCCCACACCTGGGGCCATATCAACCTCTCCACCAGCTCCATGGAACGCATCCAGCGGGATACCCTCCGCTGGGCTGAGGAGGTGGGCAGCCTGGTGGGGCCCACCAATATTCTCTTCTACCCCCACGGTGCCCGGCCTGACGGGGACCACGACCAGGGCGAGAGCTACGGCGAGCAGTTCAAGTGGCTCCAGAGCCAGGGCTTCCGGATCTTCGCCAGCGTGGGCATCAACTCCTACTCCCAGGTGAAGAGCACCATCTCCGCCGTCATCTGCGACCGGCTCCATCCCGACGGGACCACCCTGCGCAGCGTCCGGGCCCGGGAGTGGTACCAGCAGTTCTACGACGCCACTCAGATCATTGACCTGAGCGTCCGCCCCGATCTGGGCTGGTACAAGTAAACGCCTTATCTGCAAAACGCCCGGACGTTGTCCGGGCGTTTTGCCAACTGCGGGGCGAGCCTGCCGCCTCTGTTTTCCGGGAGGAATTGCAGTATGACGAAAACAAAAAAATTACATTCGCTGATCGCGGCGGCAGCCATCGGCCTTATCCTGGCTGCGCTCCTGCTTGGCCGTGGCATCCTGGTGCCGGACTGCACCGCGGAATGGAGAGGCAACTCGCTTTTCTGGAAGGATACGCGTTATATCCCCTGTTCAGGGGAATACAACGAGGGCGGGACCATCGCCAAAACCAGGGATGGATGGCAGATCAACGAGGTAAAAGAGGATCCCACCCATACGTTTCTTGTGGTGCGCAGCTTTCTGGACGAATCCTTGCTAGTGCGGGACGATTACGATATCCCGACCTCCGGTACCATTACCGCCGTATTTTGGAATGGAACAAAAATAGAGGATGACGCATTTTGCCGCTCCATATCGGACATTCTGGAACACGCCGCGGCAGACCATCCCCATGTGACCGAGGGTCTGTTTCAGCTCAAGGACAATCAGAAGATGCGCCCCTTATTTGTGGGCTACGAAGGCTGCCCCATTGGCACCTTCTTCGCTGGATATCTGGGGACCATCGATGGGACCTGGTATATCACCACCGGAGATACTTCCGGGCCGTCCAACCCCGATGGTTCGTCAAAGCCGTACACCGTTTGGTGTTATACCATACCAGAGACCTATGTTCCCGTACTGGAGCCATATTTTTCTTAGGGCCGGCTCCTCCTCCCCTCCGGTTGTAAAAGTATAGAATTTATGATATGATGAGGACACGATCCCACCATACAAAGGAGGTTTTACTATGACCGATCAGGAACTGGTGGAGCTGGCCTTTACCATGCTGGAGCGCTCCTATGTGCCCTACTCCAAATTCCCGGTGGGCGCGGCGCTGGAGTGCGCAGACGGCACGGTCTTTACCGGCTGCAACATTGAGAACGCCGCCTACGGCTCCACCATCTGCGCCGAGCGCACCGCCCTGGTAAAGGCGGTCAGCGAGGGGCACCGGGACGACTTTGTCCGTATCGCCGTGGTGGGCAATTCCTCCGACTACTGCTGGCCCTGCGGCGCCTGCCGCCAGATGCTCTATGAGTTCGCCCCGGATCTGACAGTGCTGGTGGCACGGGCCGACCACGAGTTCGTCCGCCTTCCGCTGGCGGTCCTGCTGCCCCACGGCTTTGGCCCCAAATCTCTGGAAAAGGACGGCTGATCTGTCCCTTTCCAGCAAAAAACGCGCATCGGAAGTACTTCCGATGCGCGTTTTCATGTGTTATCCGGAAAAGCGGCCTTACTTCTGGGCCTCATCGCCCATCAGCAGGTACATGACGGCCTTCTGGGCGTGGAGCCGGTTCTCAGCCTCGTCGAAGATCTCCTGGGCGTGGGCCTCAAAGACGTCGGCGGTGATCTCCTCGCCCCGGTGGGCGGGCAGGCAGTGCTGCACCATGCAGCCGGGGTTGGTGACCTTCATCAGCTCGGCGTTGACCTGGTAGCCCTGGAAGGCGGCGCGGCGCTTGGCGGCCTCCTCCTCCTGGCCCATGGAGGCCCACACGTCGGTGAACACCACGTCGGCGCCCCTGGCGGCCTCGATGGGGTCCCGGACGATGGTCAGGCTGGCGTCGGTGACGGTCTTGGCGAAGGCCAGCACGTCGGGATGGGGATCATAGCCCTCGGGGCAGGCCACCGACACGTTCATGCCCACCTTCAGGCCGCCCACGATGAGGGAGTTGACCATATTGTTGCCGTCGCCGATGAAGCACATGTTCAGGCCCTCCAGCTTGCTCTGGTGCTCCCGGACGGTCATCAGGTCGGCCAGCACCTGGCAGGGGTGGGAGAAGTCGGTCAGGCCGTTGATGACGGGGATGTCGGCGTACTGGGCCAGCTTCTCCACCTCCGCCTGGGAGTAGGTACGGATCATGATGCCGTCGCAGTAGCGGGAGAGCACCCGGGCGGTGTCCTCCACCGGCTCGCCCCGGCCGATCTGGCTCTCCTTGCTGGAGAGGAAGAGGGCGTGGCCGCCCAGCTGGTACATACCGGTCTCGAAGGAAACCCGGGTCCGGGTGGAGTTCTTCTCAAAGATCATGGCCAGGGACTTGCCCTGCAGGTAATTGTGGACCAGGCCGTGCTTCTGGTTGTACTTCATCTGGTCGCCCACGTTCAGGATATGGATGATCTCCTCCTTGGAGAGATCCAGCAGCTTGAGCAGATCTTTCATGTCAGTTCACCTCAACAGATTTCATTTGCGGCGGTATGCGCCGTCCTTACTCCAGGACCGCGGCCATGATAGCCAGGCCCTTGTCCATCTCTTCCCTGGTAATGGTCAGCGGGGGCAGCAGGCGCAGGGCCGGTCCGGCGGTAAGCACCAGCAATCCCGCGTCGATGAGGCGGGCGGCCAGAGCCTTGTTGGTATAGCCCTCCTTCACCTCGATGCCGATCATCAGGCCCATGCCCCGGGTGGCGCCGATGCTCTTCTTGCCCAGGGCCTCGATGCCCTTCCGCAGGTATTCGCCCTTCTCCTTCACGGCGTCCAGAGCGGCGTCGTCCAGGATGTCCAGCACGGCCAGGGCCGCGGCGGAGCACACCGGGTTGCCGCCGAAGGTACTGGCGTGGGTACCGGGACCCAGCACACCGCGGCACTTCTCATTGACCATGAAGCCGCCCATGGGCAGGCCGCCGGCGATGCCCTTGGCAAAAGAGACCGCGTCGGGGCTCACCCCGTACTGCTGATAGGCGAAGAGGCTGCCCGTGCGGCCCACGCCGGTCTGCACCTCGTCCACCAGCAGCAGCCAGTCCCGCTGTGCGCAGAGCTGGGCCAGGCTCTGGACAAATCCCGGCTCCATGGGGAGCACGCCGCCCTCACCCTGCACCAGCTCCAGCATCACGGCGCACACATCGTCTCCGCCCTGGGCCTTCACGCTCTCCAGGTCGTTGGCGTCGGCATAGCGGAAGCCCTCCATAAAGGGGAAGAAGTACTGGTGGAACACATCCTGACCGGTGGCGGTCAGGGTGGTGATGGTGCGGCCGTGGAAGGAGTTGTTGAGGGTGATGATGGTACTTCTTCCCTCACCGTACTTGTCATAGCTGTACTTGCGTGCCAGCTTGATGATGCCCTCGTTGGCCTCGGCCCCCGAGTTGCCGAAGAAGGCGGCCGCCATCCCCGCCCGGGTGCAGAGGGTATCGGCCAGCTTGGCGTAGGGCTGGGAGTAGAACAGGTTGGAGATATGGCCCAGGGTCATGGCCTGGTCGTAGATGGCCTTGGCCCACTTCTCGTTGCCGTAGCCCACCGAGCACACGCCGATGCCCGAGCTGAAATCGATATACTCCTTGCCGGACAGGTCCCACACCGTAGCGCCCTTGCCGTGGTCGATGTCCACGTCGAAGCGGCCGTAGGTCTGGAGGGTATGGGCATGGTCCAGCGCTTTCAGTCCTTCAAAATTCATGGTACTCGCCTCTTTTACAGGATCATGGTGCCGATGCCCTCATCGGAGAGCATCTCGATGAGGATGGAGTGGGGGATCCGGCCATCCAGGATGTGGGTGCGGCTGACGCCGGAGCGCACCGCCTCCACGCAGCACTCCACCTTGGGGATCATGCCGCCCTTGATGACTCCCTCCTTCACCAGCAGGGGCACGTCGGACAGTCCCACCACGTGGATGAGGGTGCTCTCGTCCTTGGGGTCCCGCAGCAGGCCCCGCACGTCGGTGAGGAGGATGAGCTTCTCGGCATTCAGGGCCACCGCCAGCTTGGCGGCGGCGGTGTCGGCGTTGATATTGTAGGCGTTCTCACCGTCGATGCCCTGGGCCACGGTGGAGACCACGGGGATATAGCCGTCCTTGAGCACGTCCTGCACCGGCGCGGGGTTGACCTTGACCACCTCGCCCACCAGGCCGTACTTCTCGTCCAGCTTCTTGGCCTGGAAGAGCCCGGCGTCCATGCCGCACAGGCCGATGGCCTTGCCGCCCCGGCGGTTCAGGGTGGCCACCAGGTTCTTGTTCACCTTGCCGCAGAGGATCTGCTGCACGATGTCCATGGTCTCCTCGTCGGTGTAGCGCAGGCCGTCCACGAATTTGGACTCCTTGCCGATCTTGTTCAGCATCTCGGTGATCTCCGGCCCGCCGCCGTGGACCACCACCACGTGGATGCCCACCAGGTTGAGGAGGATGATGTCGCTGATGACGGCCCTGCGCAGGTCGTCGGAGATCATGGCGTTTCCGCCGTACTTGACCACGATGGTCTTGCCGTAGAATTTCTGGATATAGGGCAGCGCCTCGGCCAGCACCGTGGCGCGGTTCACAACTGAATCAGCCATCTTCTTCCTCCTTAGGTGCGATAATCGCCGTTGATCTTCACATAGTCGTAGGTCAGGTCGCAGCCCCAGCAGGTGGCGGCGTGATCGCCCTCGTGCAGGCAGATGTCGATGACCACCTCGTCTTGGGACAGGATGCTCTTGGCGGCCTCCTCGTCGAAGTCCACTCCCATGCCCGCCCGGCACACCAGGATCTCGCCCACGGCGGAGGCGAACTTCACGTCCACGTACTCGGGGCGGAAGGGCGCCTTGGAGTAGCCCATGGCGCACAGTACCCGGCCCCAGTTGGCGTCGGAGCCGAACATGGCGGCCTTCACCAGGGGGGAGCCCACCACCGCCTTGGCCAGGCGCTCGGCGCTCTCCTCACTGCGGGCGGCGTGGACCGTGCAGGTGATGAGGCGGCTGGCGCCCTCGCCGTCCCCGGCAATGGCGCGGGCCAGGTGCTCGCACACCTGGTGCAGTGCCTTGTGGAACACGGTGTAGTTGTCGTCCTTCCACTCGATGAGGGGATTTTCCGCCATGCCGTTGGAGAGCACCACGCACATGTCGTTGGTGGAGGTGTCCCCGTCCACCGTCACCCGGTTGAAGGTCTTGGGCACCGTCTCGTGGAGGGCCTCAGCCAGCATTTCCTGGGTAATGGCACAGTCGGTGGTGATAAAGCAGAGCATGGTGCCCATATTGGGGTGGATCATACCAGAGCCCTTGGCGATGGCGCCGATGGTCACCTGCTTGCCTCCCAGGGTGAAGGTGACGGCGATCTCCTTCTTCTCGGTATCGGTGGTCATGATGGCGTGGGCCGCCTCATCAGAGCCGTCGGCGCTGAGACCGGCGGCCACCTGGGGCACGCCCTTCTCGATGGCAGCGATATTGATGGTCTGGCCGATGACGCCGGTGGAGGCCACCACGAAGTCGGAGGCCTTCCGGCCGGTGGCGGTGGCGGCGTACTCGCTCATGAGCTCCGCGTTCTCGTGGCTCATGGGACAGCAGGCGTTGGCGTTACCGCTGTTGGCGATGACGCCCCAGGCGGTGCCGTCCTCCAGGTGGTCCATGGTCACGTAGATGGGCGCGGCCTTGACCCGGTTCATGGTATAGGTGGCCGCGGCGTTGCACTCCCGCTCCGAGAGGATCATGGCCAGGTCGTTCTTCTCCTTCTTGCTGCCGGCCTTCACGCCGCAGTGGACGCCCCAGGCCTTGAAACCTTTCGCGGCCGTGACGCCGCCGGAAATCTGCTTCATACGATCAAATCCTTCCGGAATCAGAATATAGTCAGCCCAGGTTGAGGCCCGTGGTCTCGTCCAGGCCCAGCATGATGTTCATGTTCTGCACCGCCGCGCCGGATGCGCCCTTGCCCAGGTTGTCGAAGAGGGCGGTGACGATGGTCTGATCCTCATGGCCGCAGACCACCAGCTCCAGCCGGTCGGTGCCGGCCAGGGCGTTGGCGGGGAGCATGGGGCCGTCGCCGCCCCAGCGCACCGAGATCAGCTTCTGGCCCGCGTAATAGGCCGAGAGGATATAATAGATCTCCTCCGCCGTGGGCTGGCCCTTCAGATAGCGGTTGTGGAGCATGATGGTGGTGGCCATGCCCTTGTAATAGTCGTCCACGATGGGGCAGAACACCGGCGGCTTTTCCAGGCCGGAGATCTTCTGCATCTCGGGCAGGTGCTTGTGCTTGAGGGTGGTGCCGTAGATGCGGGGGCTGTACAGGTCCTCCGTCTTGTCCTCTCCCTCGTACTGGGCGATCATCTTCTTGCCGCCGCCGGAGTAGCCGGTGAGGGAGTAGCAGGTCAGGGGGTAGTCGGCGGGCAGGATGTGGAGAGAGACCAGCGGCGCCGCCGAGGACAGGAAGCCGGTGGCGTGGCAGCCGGGATTGGCCACCCGGGTGGACTGGCCGATCACCTCGCCGGGATAGCGGTAGAGCTCGGGCAGGCCGTAGACCCAGCCCTTGGCGGTGCGGTGGGCGGTGGATGCGTCGATGACCTTGGTGGTGTCATTCTCAATCAGGCTCACCGCCTCTTTGGCCGCCGCGTCGGGCAGACAGAGAAAGACGATGTCGGCGGCGTTGAGGAGCTTCTTCCGCTCCTCCGTGTCCTTGCGCTTGTCCTCGTCGATGAGCAGCAGCTCGATATCGTCCCGCTGGCCCAGCCGCTCGTAGATCTGGAGGCCGGTAGTGCCCTCCTTGCCGTCTATGTACACCTTGGGTTTACTCATACGTTCCCATCCTTTCTCTGCCTCGCCGGCCTTAGCCCTCCCGCTCGGCCAGGAATGCCTTGATATTGGCGATTTGCTTTTCCACGCTGGCCTTCGCTGGTCCACCGTAGACCTGGCGGCCGTTGACGCAGGTGTTCAGCTCCAGGGCCTGATACACATCCTGCTCGAACACGGGGGACACGGCCTTGAAGTCCTTGAGAGGCAGGGTATCCAAAGTCTCTCCGGCCTTGATGCAGAAGTTGACCAGCTTGCCCACGATCATGTAGGCCTCCCGGAAGGGCATGCCCTTCTTCACCAGATAATCGGCGCAGTCGGTGGCATTGATGAAGCCGCCGGAGGCCGCGGCGCGCATGTTCTTCTCCTTGACGGTAAGGGTGTCCAGCATGGCGGTGAACACAGGGATGCACAGCTCCACGGTGTCGATGGCGTCGAACACCGGCTCCTTGTCCTCCTGCATGTCCTTGTTGTAGGCCAGAGGCAGGCCCTTCATCACGGTGAGCAGGGTAATGAGGCTGCCGTACACCCGGCCGGTCTTGCCCCGGACCAGCTCGGCCACATCGGGGTTCTTCTTCTGGGGCATGATGGAGGAGCCGGTGGAATAGGCGTCATCCAGATCCACATACTTGAACTCCCAGGAGCACCACAGGATGATCTCCTCGGAGAACCGGGAGAGGTGCATCATCAGGATGGAGCAGGCGGAGAGGAACTCGATGGCATAGTCCCGGTCAGAGACCGAGTCCATGGAGTTGTCGGTGGGCTTTTTAAAGCCCAGGGCCGCCGCGGTCTGGAAGCGGTCCACCGGATAGGTGGAGGTGGCCAGTGCGCCGGCGCCCAGGGGGCACTCGTCCATGCGCTCCATGCAGTCCTCAAACCGGGTAATGTCCCGCTTGAGCATGTTGGCGTAGGCCATCATGTAGTGGGCAAAGGTGGTGGGCTGGGCCCGCTGGAGGTGGGTGTAGCCGGGCATGACGGTGTCCAGATTGGCCTCCGCTTTTTTGACCAGCACTTCCTCCAGCTTCTTGATCTGGCCGATGATGACCGGGATCTCCTTCTTGACGAAGAGGCGGAAATCCACCGCCACCTGGTCGTTGCGGCTGCGGGCGGTGTGGAGCCGCTTGCCGGTCTGGCCGATGCGCTCAGTCAGCATGGTCTCGATATTCATGTGGATGTCCTCGTTCTCCACGGAGAACTCCACCTTGTCGCTCTCAATGTCGGCCAGGATTGCCTTCAGGCCGTCGATGATCTTCTCGGCCTCGTGCTCCTCGATGATCCCGGTCTTGCCCAGCATGGCGGCATGGGCCATGGAGCCCGCGATATCCTCCTTGTAGAGCCGGGCGTCAAAGGTGATGGAGGAATTGAAGTCGTTTACCAGGGTATCGGTCTCCTTCTGGAACCGTCCAGCCCATAATTTCATAGCAGCAGCACCTCGTGGTTGAGTTGTACTAAAACCTAATAAAAAGCTTGAAAAGCTTTTTATAGCGCAAAGCGCGTCAGGTTTTTATGAGACGCGGTATCATGCGGCACGCATGATACCAGTGCGCGCGGCGCACGGAATTTCAAATGAAAGCATTTCCTTTGAAATTTGTATCAAAGGAAAATGGAAACAATTGTAGGGTGGGGAACGGTACCCGCGGCAGGCAGCGTCCCCCACCCTTTGTCGATGGCTCTTATGGGTTTACTTCAGCTTGCCCTGAGCCCGCAGCGCCTGGACCTTGTCGGGCAGGCCCCACAGGTTGATGAAGCCCTGGGAGTCCTTCTGGTCATAGTCGGACTCGTCGAAAGTGGCCAGGTTCTCGGAGTACAGGGTGTAGGGAGAGGTCATGCCGGCGGGGATGATGTTGCCCTTGTAGAGCTTGAGCTTCACGGTGCCGGTCACATACTCGTTGGCCTTGTCGGCAAAGGCGCTCAGGGCCTCCCGCAGGGGGCTGAACCACTTGCCGTTGTAGATCAGGTCGGCGAAGTCCACCGCCAGCTTCTGCTTGGCGTGGAGGGTGTCCTTGTCCACGGTGATCATCTCCAGCTGCTCGTGGGCAAAGTAGAGGATGGTGCCGCCGGGGGTCTCGTACACGCCCCGGTCCTTCATGCCCACCAGCCGGTTCTCCACGATGTCGATGATGCCGATGCCGTTGGCGCCGCCCACCTCGTTGAGCTTCTCAATGATCTTGGAGGCCTTCATCTTCAGGCCGTTGAGGGCCACGGGAGCGCCCTTCTCAAAGTCGATGGTCACATAGGTGGGCTCGTCGGGGGCCTTGAAGGGGGAGATGCCCATCTCCAGGAAGCCGGGCTTGTCGTAATCGGGCTCGTTGGCAGGATCCTCCAGGTCCAGGCCCTCATGGCTCAGGTGCCACAGGTTCTTGTCCTTGGAGTAGTTGGTCTCACGGGTGATCTTCAGGGGCACGTTGTGGGCCTCGGCGTAGTCGATCTCCTCGTCCCGGGACTTGATGGACCACTCCCGCCAGGGCGCGATGATCTTCATGTTGGGCGCGAAGCGCTTGATGGCCAGCTCGAACCGGACCTGGTCGTTGCCCTTGCCGGTGCAGCCGTGGCAGATGGCGTCGGCGCCCTCCTCCAGGGCAATCTCGGCCAGCTTCTTGCCGATGATGGGCCGGGCGAAGGCGGTGCCCAGCAGATAGCTCTCATATTTGGCGTCCATCTTCAGGGAGGGGATAATGACGTCGTCCACCATCTCGTCCACCAGGTCGGCCACGATCAGCTTGGAAGCGCCGGTCTTGATGGCCTTCTCCTCCAGGCCCTCCAGCTCGTCGGCCTGACCCACGTTGCCGGAGACGGCGATAATCTCGGGATTGTTGTAATTCTCCTTCAGCCAGGGGATGATGATGGATGTATCCAGGCCGCCGGAATAGGCGAGTACGACTTTCTTGATCTCAGACATGGTGTTGACCTCCTGTAAGTCCCGGCCGCGGCGGCCGGCTTTCTGATGTTGGTATCAGTATACCGCGCAGCGGATAAAAATGCAATAGTCAACTCGCATAAATACTCAATAATTTCCCTTTATTTCTGGACATGTCCCACAAAAATATTCATAATATTCAGAATATATTGAATATCCATTCTCATATCCGTATTTTATCCGGTTCCACTCACATATGGAACCGCCGCCGGACCTCCTCCCGCAGGGAGGGCACCCGCCGCACCACCACCAGCGGGATGATCAGGGCTGCGCAGACGGCCAGCACTACCACGGACCATCCGGGCCGCCACGCTCCGTCCCGGAAGCGGTCCACAAAGAGCTCCACTCCCGCCAGGAACACCCCTATCGTTCCGATGAGCAGCGTCACGGTGCTCAGAATGGAGCGTCTGCCGCCCCCCAGCACCAACCCCAGGAAGAGCACACAGGCCGTTCCCAGCAGGATGATGGGCAGCGCCAGGGCCCGGTACCAGCCCAGGCCGTCCAGGTCCACAGCAATGAGCAGCACATAGACCGCCACCGCCGCCCCGTCCAGGATCAGGCGGACGGGCAGCGGCAGTCCCCGCCGCAGCAGGGGCGGTACCAGCCAGAACCACAGCATCAGCGCCGCTCCCGTCACATAGAGGGACCAGGCCCGTCCCGCGGGCAGCAGGACGTTCAGCACCGTGCAGCACACCGAAACCGATGCCAGCATGACCGAGAGCAGCAGCGCCAGCTCCCGCCGGGACACCGGCGCCACCTCTCCCCGCTCGGTGGGAAAGGGTTTGGGCGACACGGTATCCACCGGCTGCCGGGGATCGGCCACCGGCGTATGGCACAGGGGGCAGGCCGCCGCCGTGGCGTCCAGTTCCACCCCGCAATGAACGCAATAAGACATAAATCTCCCTCCTGTGGGCGGTCACTCCCGCCGGTTGCTCTCCACCTTCACCGGGATGCCATCCCGGACCAGGCGGCGGAAAAATTCCCGCTCCGTGTCCGTCTCCTTCAGAGTGCCCGCAAAGGTGATGGCCATGGTGTTGCCGTAGCTGATGGACGCGCAGTGGACTCTGGGGCTGGTGGCCTGTCCCAGCACCACCTCCATCCGCCGGATGTGGCCCCGCATGGCCTCCGGCACCCGAAAGACCCCGGGATTGGTATAAGTCCCCGAGTAGGGCAGCACCCCTGCCAGGTGGTAGCTCAGGGACATGATAGGATTCTTGACGCAGATGGGAATGATCTGGAGAAGCGGATTGGTGGTAAAGCGGACGTTCCCGGTGAACTCCGCCCGTATCTCCTGCCGGTTGATGTGCAGGCGCATATAGTGGTGGACCTGGGACAGGATCTCGGGAAAGGTGTACTCACCCAACGCCGGATCGATGGAGGGCCGGACGGTGAGGATAAAGTTGCGCAGGGTCTCCGAGGGGAACCAGGGCCGCAGGTTGATGGGGATGGCCAGGGCCACCGGCCGGGGACGGCGGGGCCGCTGCCCGGCCTGATTATCCAGAATGACCTGGAGCAGCACGGCGGTCAGGTACTCGGTGATGGAGACCCCCATGCTTCTGGCCTTTTCCTTCAGCTGGTCCACCGGCAGAAACCCCATGGTCACGTTCAGGGTGTAGAAGGGCTCGGCCGTGCCCGTGTTCTGAAAGGCCCGCCGGCCCACCCGGTTCCGCCGGCCCCGCCCGGCGGCGTAGCGGGCATAGGCGTCCTCCAGCTCCTCCCGCCGGGGCGGCTCGTCCACGTCCAGCACTCCCTCCCCATTGGGGATCTCATGCCCCCGCTCCCGCAGGTAGACCGCCAGCAGGGTGCGGAAAAAGACCAGCGCCCCCGCCCCGTCGGACAGGGCATGGAACACCTCCAGGGAGATGCGGTGCTCATAGTAATAAAACCGGATGAGCCAGCCGTTGTCCTCCCGGAAGCGGACAGGCTGGCACGGGTTGGAGATATCCGGCTTCACAAAGGGACCGGGGGCGGTGTTGGGCTCGAAGTAATACCAGAAGGCCCCCTTCTTGATGCGCACGGCAAAGCCCGGGAACCGGGGCATGGTCTTGTCCACTGCCCGCTGAAGGGCCTCCGGGTCCACTTTCTCCTCCATCACCGCTGAGAAACGGTAGATGGCGGAATACTCCTCCTTCTGCAAGGCGGAATACAGCACCCCCGCGTTGTCCAGCTTATACCAGGGCTTCTTCTCTCCCCTTGCTCCGGCCGCCATTCCGCCGCCTCCTTCCCTCACTGTTCTTTTTCTGCATCTTATCACCTTTTATGGAAACTGCAAGCGAAACCGGGCACCCTGTATGGCCAGCGGACAAAAGGCCGAATTTCTTGCGAACGCCGCCCGGGTATGATAAAATGGTATGACATCTGAAAACAGGCATTTTCGTCTCCGCCATACGACAAGGAGGAATCCCATGGAGCAAGAGCAGTCCCGCCGTTCTGAGCAGAGCCGGCCGCGGCAGACCGGCCGCCGGGAAGCGGCCCGCCGCCGGGCCGAGGAGCGCCGTCTGGCCCCCATCATGAAGGCTCTGAAGGCCGTCCACACCGCCACCTCCCCCGAGTCCATGGACCGGGAGGACCTGGAGCGCCAGCGCAAAGGACAGGAGATGCTGGGCCGCCTGATCGCCCCCATGGCGGGCATGAGCTGGGAGCCCTTCGACCTTGCGGGCATGAACGCCGCCTGGGTCCGCCCTCACCGGGGCCATGACCGGCGGCACGCCATCCTGTACTGCCACGGCGGCGGCTATACCAGCGGCAACCTGGGCTACTCCCGGCCCATCGCCTCCAAGCTGGCCCACGCCACCGGGTACGAGGTGCTGTGCTTTGAGTACCGCCTGGCCCCCGAGCACCCCTATCCCGCCGCGGTGGAGGACGCCCTGCGGGCCTGGGACCACCTGATGTACCTGGGCTACGGCGCCCGGGACGTGGTGGTGGCCGGCGACTCGGCGGGCGGCAACCTGGCCCTGGTGCTCACCCACCGGCTCAAGGATGCCGGGCGGCGCCTGCCCGCCTCTCTGGTCCTTATGTCCCCCTGGACCGATATGACAGCCAGCGGCAGATCCTATCAGGAGCGGGCCGCCCTGGACCCTTCCCTCACAAAGGAGTATATCCACGCTGTCCGCTCCGCTTACGCCGGCGGGGAAGATCTGGCCTCCCCCTATCTCTCTCCCCTGTTCGGGGACTTTTCCGGCTTTCCGCCCGTCCTCATCCAGGCGGGTACCCGGGAGATCCTGCTCTCCGACTCGGTCCGGCTGCGGGACCGCCTGACCGCCTCCGGTGTCCCCTGCCGGCTGGAAGTATGGCGGGACATGTGGCATGTGTTCCAGATGTTCCCCATCCGCCGGGCCAGCCTGGCCATGGAGAGCGTGGGCCGTTTCCTGCTGGAGCAGCTCTCTATCTGATCTCCGTCAAAAAAGTACGAACTCCCCCGGCGCGGCTCATACTGAAGTGACCCCGAAAAGTTAGACAATATTTCGAAGCAAAAATTGTTCAAGCAACCGAAAGGGCTTGTTGTCTGTGAAGAGCAGGCGGCAAGCCCTTTAGCTTCGCCTTG